>DAGM01000032.1:0-22502 GCA_002495735.1 Euryarchaeota archaeon UBA54 | reverse complement strand
TAGCGAATGAGTCAAAGTGAGCTTATCTTCAGGAGCCTTGGCTCTGGCATGCCCTTCATCGCTTCGTCAATTGCCTCGACTTCCATGTGAGCTCCTGCCATTGTGGTTACGAATGGTATGTTGAGTTCGACCGCGAGCCTTCGCATCATGTTCCCGTCGAGTACCGCCCCTCCAGTCGAGCGCGGTGTGTTGATGACGAGGTGAATCTTGCCTTGGCGCATCAGATCTAGGGCGTCTGGGCTACGGCGCTCGGCGATTCTGTAGCAGGTTTGGATGTCTAGCCCGCCGACGTCTCGCAAAACGTGAGCGGTGCCACGTGTTGCATAGAGCGTGAAGCCCATCCCCTGTAGTCTGCGGGCCTCGTCAATAATGGCTAACTTATCTCCATCCTTGACGGTGATGTAGACCCCTCCCTCAACAGGTACAGGCAACTCGGTGGCGAGCCTTGCCTTGAGGTAGGCCGCAGCGGGCCTTGCGTGAGAGCCCATCACCTCGCCTGTGGACTTCATCTCTGGACCAGGTGCGGGGTCGAGACCTCGCAGTTTGATGAATGGGAAGACAGGTGCCTTGACGCAGACCGCCTCGGTCTGCGGCTCAGGCACGTTGAGTTCACTGAGCTTCTCGCCCAGTGCGAGCCTCGCTGCTATCCGGGCCAGTGGCACGCCAGTGGCCTTGGCAACGAACGGGAAGGTGCGCGAGCCCCTCGGGTTGACCTCGAGTACGTGAAGCACCTCGTCGCGAATGGCGAACTGTATGTTGTAGCAGCCCCTGATGCCGAGTTCTACCCCGATTATTCTTGTCCATTCCTCGACCTCGGCCAGCATGTGCGCAGGGATGTTTTGAGGAGGGATGAAGCAGGTAGAATCGCCTGAATGGATACCTGCCTCTTCTAAATGCTCCATTATAGCACCTATCAGCACTTCCTCGCCATCGCACACCGCATCTACATCAAGCTCGATAGCGTTGCCTAGGTACTCGTCAATTAACAGTGGACGATCGGGAGCGAGATATGCCTCTTCCATGTAGGCCTCTAGTTGCTTGTCGTTCGAGAGTATCTCCATCCCTCTGCCGCCAAGGACGTAGGAAGGGCGTATCAGCACAGGATAACCGATTTCGTGAGCCGCCTGCCTGACTCCCTCTGGTGTGCTCGCAGTCGAACCTCTTGGCATCCTCAAACCGTTTCGGACTGCGAAGGCCTCGAAGCGTTCGCGGTCGCTGGCCTCGTCGACCGCGTCGGGCGTAGTTCCCTCCATCATCAGGTGGAGTCCGAGCGTGGAAAGGTGCGTGAGGTTGTCTGCAAGGGGCAGTGCGAGGTTGATGGCGGTCTGTCCGCCGAACTGTAGAAGGATGCCGTGAGCCCTTTCCCTGAGAAGTATCTCGGAGACAGCTTCCAACGTCAGCGGGTCGAAGTACAGCCTATCGCTCGTGTCGAAATCAGTAGATACAGTCTCCGGATTGTTGTTGATGATGATGGCCTCGTGACCAAGATCTCGTATCGCACCAACGGCATGGACGCAGCCGTAGTCGAATTCGATGCCCTGGCCTATGCGAATAGGACCTGACCCGATGACCACTATCCTCTGTTTCAACGACTCTTCTAGCCCGGGCACGTAGTCGATGCCTAGGGGAGTCGAACCGCCCTCGTAGGTGGTGTAGTAATACGGAGTGACAGCAGCGAACTCAGCTGCGCACGAGTCGACCATCCTGAACACGGGGTGCACGCTCAGTTGGTGACGCCTTCGAGTGACTGCGAACTCGTCGGCCCCCTCGGGGAGGAGTTTGAAGCCACTGGCAGGGAATCCAGCCAGTGCGTCGGCGATGTGCAAGTCAGTGAAGCCGGCCCCCTTCCACAGCCTCATCTCGGCCTCGGGCACCTCTGCTGGAGGGAGGCCGATCTCGCCAGCCGCGCGAATCTCCGTCTCGATAGCGGCCATGTTCTCGAAACGGTGCAAGAACCATCGTGTGATTCCCCCTGACATATCGCGTACATCATCTATTGAATAGCCACGACGGAAGGCTTCGAACAGGGCACCCATGCGCCTGTCGGTGGGCACCCTAATCCAATCCTCGAGCAGAGCCTCGGGAAGCGGTTCGAAGGCTCGCTCGTCCATTGATTCGCCGCCTGATGCATCTGCCATCGTCAGCGGCCTCGGGTGGGGTTGGCCATACTCCAAGCTCGCCCACGCCTTGAGGAAGGCTTCCTCAAAGCAGCGCCCTATGGCCATCACCTCCCCGGTGGATTTCATCGAAGTGCCTATGGTGCGATCGGCGGTGCGGAACTTGTCGAAGGGCCAGCGTGGTATCTTGACCACGCAGTAGTCGAGAGTGGGCTCAAAGGCAGCCGTGGTCCCCTCACCAGTGATTGGGTTCGGAAGTTCGTCGAGCGTATAGCCGACAGCGATGAGCGCTGCCATCCTAGCTATCGGATACCCGGTCGCCTTGGATGCGAGGGCTGAGGAGCGAGAGACGCGGGGGTTGACCTCAATGACGCGATACTCGCCAGTGGACTGATTCAATGCGAACTGCACGTTGCACCCTCCCTTGATGTTCAGCCTCCTGATTAGCTTGAGCGCTGCGTTGCGCAGGACCTGGTGGTCCCTGTCTGAGAGAGTTTGTTGGGGGGCGACCACGACGGACTCACCGGTGTGGATGCCCATTGGGTCGATGTTTTCCATGGTGCACACTATGATGGCATTGTCAGCGCCATCGCGCATCACCTCATACTCATGTTCCTGCCAACCGAGGATACTCACCTCGATGAGTACCTGCCCTATCGCCGAGTGCAGGATTCCCTGACTCGCTATCTCGACCAGTTCGCCTGTATTGTAAGCAGTGCCACCCCCTAGCCCACCTAGGGTGAATGCCGGCCTGATGAGCAGAGGGTAGCCACCAAGCTGGTCAACGGACTCAAGGACCTGTTCGATTGAGTCACAGGCTATCGCCTTGCAAACAGGCAAATCAATCTCCTCGCACACTTTCTTGAACAGGTCTCGATCCTCGGCCTCATCAATCGCCGTGAGGTTGCAGCCGATGAGTTCGACGCCCAACTCATCGAGCGAGCCGTCGTGGGCCAGCGCTGCGGCGATGTTGAGAGCGGTCTGCCCACCCATTCCTGCTAGGAGAGCATCGGGCTCCTCGATCTCCATGATACGCTTGACGACCTCTGGGAGCAATGGCTCGATGTAAATGCGGTCAGCCATTTCAGGGTCATTCTGTATGGTTGCAGGATTGGAGTTGATTAGCACGATCTCGTACCCTTCCGCTCGTAGTGCCCTGCAGGCCTGCGAGCCGGAGAAGTCGAATTCCGCTGCTTGACCGATGCGAATCGGTCCGCTTCCGAGGATGACTACCTTGCTGATGTCTTCGCGTCGCGGCATCAGCGGCCACCCCCTTTGACTACGGCCCTCTGGTCACCTACCAAGTAATCAGCTACCATCTCAGAGAAGCGGTCGAACAATGGAGAGGCGTCGTGAGGACCGGGGCAGGCCTCAGGGTGGAACTGGATGGTAAATGCCGGCTTTCCGACGAGATCGAGCCCTTCGACAGTGCGGTCGTTGGCGTTGATGTGGCGTACTTCAAAGTCCGCCTCCAAAGTATTCTCGCCGACCTCGGAGCGTGCCCCACTTGGATGCGGGGCGAGCATGCCCTTGTTGGGATCCTCTACTGCGAAGCCGTGGTTCTGGCTGGTGATGTATACTCTGCCACTTTGCAGGTCGACCACGGGCTGATTTGCACCCCTGTGGCCGTAGCGCAGCTTGTAGGTGTGCAGACCGGCCGCCAACCCCATCAACTGGTGGCCGAGGCAGATTCCCATCACCGGCATGTCAGCGCGCACAGCAGCGGCTAGGGATTCTCGCGCCGAGGTAGCATCACCGGGATGAGCGGGGTCGCCCGGTCCGTTGGATGCAAACAGGGCATCTGGGTGCCATTCGGAAACGATGGTGTCGAAATCCATCGAGGCGGGGCACCAGACGACCTCAAAACGCTGGCACAACTCACGCAGGATGTTGTGCTTGATGCCGCAGTCCAGAGCAGCGAGTCGCGGGAGGGAGTTTTCATCGTCGTCCTGCGCTCCCGGGTTGAGCAATACCGCATCGGCCCTAGTCACTGAGGCCACTAGATCGTCGGCATCGGGAGGCGTCATTTCAGTAAGGATCTTCTTCATCTCGGTGGCGCATTCCGTGGGGCCGAAGACGCACAGCAAGGTGCCGTGCTCGCGAACCCTGCGCGTCAACGAGCGTGTGTCTACTCCCTCGATTCCGGGCACGCCGTGCGCGGCGAGAAACTCATGCACGCTGCCAACTGAGTCTCGGTGATCAGGGGTCTTCATCAGCTGCTTGCAGACTACCCCACGTGGGTGCACGCCCGAGGATTCGGAGATTCCCGGGAGGATGCCGTAGTTGCCTAAGAGTGGCCACGTGAAGGTCAAGACCTGTCCGGCGAAGGACGGGTCGGTCAGACTCTCTTGGTAGCCGCACATCCCAGTGGTGAATACCAGTTCTCCCTGTGCGATGCCTTCGGACCCGAACAGCCTACCTTCGTACCTAGTACCGTCGGCGAGCAACAGTAGTCCCGCCGCGCCACTTGCCTGCTGACGCTCTGCTGGTTCAAGAAGCAAATCGGCTGCATCAGCAAAGGAAGGAGGGTCAAGCACCCCCGATACACCGGCGCCGGGGACAAAGCCCCGGGACGGTGTCGTACCCGACATCAGCAATACTGCTAGAGTACCCCTCTTAATCCTTGAGAAGGAATCGGGCGAGAAGCATACTGGGAGATTCACTAATCAGTGCTGTTCCGGATTCTCTTCGCGCGCTCACTAGGGATTACCTCGATCTCGCCACCGACGAACCTAGTCGGCTCGTCAAGTGTGCCCACCCATGACTCTAGGAAGACCGCTAGAGCGGCGACCTCGGAGTGAGGTTGGTTACCGATTGACACGTTGTGATCTGCTATCTTGAACAGTTCTCCGGGGACCTTGGTGCCCCCAACGACGACTACTGTAGGGGCATCTCGGGAGATGTTCTGGACTGCCTCCCTCCAGGGCTCGCCGTACATCGTCAGATGGATTATCGTGCCACTCTTGGAGAAGCGTCGCAGCCATCCCATCGGCTTGGCCTCATAACGGCACTCGAAGTTACCACCAAACCTCTCGGTCACGGAGTTCCATGTCTCTAGGGCGGAGGGATCCTCCTCTCCTGACAGAATCACCTCGTCCGCACCGAAGGCCCGGGCCGTCAGTCCGAGGTGCGAGGTGATTCTCTTGTCTCGCTCACGCCTATGACCAAGTCTGAGCACGGAAAGCCTGGTACTGGAGCTGTCTGTCACGGGCTCAGACGAGAGGGGGTGCCTCATCAGCATGACCCTCTATTACTGAATCCTGTCTCTCGGTAGGCAGGACATCGATATCCATACTCATCATCGAACCCCTGACCCACTCGAGGAGTATGGAATCGACCATCATCTTGGTCGCCAAATGAATAAGTGTGGCAATAATTGCCAGACGTCCTGAGGCCGTCAGTGCGGTCTGGGTATCCAAGTCTCCCAACAGAGTCATCCTACCAAGGGGCTCTAGAACTAGGAACAGCGCCAGCACAGCCAGCACGCCTCCAGCGTTGGATGTGAGCGACTGCCCCTTCTCCCTGCCCATGGTCAACAGAATGGTGGCGACGAGTGCAAGTGCAGGTACAACCAAGGTGAGCCTGTAATAATTTAAATCGCCAATCATAGAAGCGGGAAGATCAGAGTCACCTAGCGATTCGCCGCCCATGTGAACGGCCACCCACCAGAATAGAAAACAGGCGATACCGAGGGCTCCGGACATCCTCCCTCTCTCGGAAATCATGTCGCGGATTTGATGCCTATCCTCGGGGCGCAGGCGCTGCACGATGGACTCCATCATCTCGACGTTGTAGGCCGATGGTGCGTCGTCGATTTCCGCTGCTTTAGCAGCGAGCACGTTAGCGGAAGGTGCTTCTTCGAGCGAGTCATCTCCCAATACCATCGTGGGATTGCCCCTCCGTCACATCATAAAGCATGCGTCGGATGGGAGTGCGAAGATGGCCGACTGGCGACCTATGCTGAACCGCCGAAACGGGGGAATACCTCGGATTATGGGCATTCTAAACATCACCCCGGACTCATTCCACGCGGCCTCTAGAGTGGTTTCGCGCGAGTCGGCTATCGCTAGGGCCTGCAAAATGGCAGATGATGGCGCGGATTGGATAGATATTGGCGCCGAGTCGACCCGTCCGGGCGCCTCTCCAGTCAGCCCTGAAGAAGAGGAGCGCAGGGCGATACCCGTGGTCGAGGCCGTAAGGCGGGAACTTCCAGACATATGCATCTCTATCGACACCCGCAGGGCGAGTATTGCACGGGTTGCGCTTGACGCTGGTGCCGACATGGTCAACGACGTCTCCGCACTCTCAGACCCGCAGATGGCTGACTTGGTAGCTCAACGAGGATGTCCGGTCTGCATCATGCACATGCAGGGCCTTCCGGAGAACATGCAGGACGACCCTGCATACGGAGATGTAGTGGCTGAGGTCAGAGGTTCTCTGGAGAATGCTGCGACTAGCCTGTTCGAGGTAGGAGTGGATCCAAGTGTAGTTATTGCTGACCCGGGAATCGGCTTCGGCAAGATGTTGGAGCACAACCTCGCACTGCTCTCCGCGGGGCGCTCAGTAGTGCCCGATGAGCGAATGCCTCTACTCTGGGGTGTCAGCCGTAAGTCGATGTTTCACCGCCTGATCGGCAGGGAGGATACCTCCGACCGCTTGGCCGGAAGCCTCGGTATCGCTGCTAAGGCAATTGATCTCGGTGTGGACATCATCAGGGTCCATGATGTCGCTGAGCACTCAGATTTATTCTCGGCGATTAGTGCATTGGAGGCCGACTGAATGGAAGGGGATCAGAAGAACATAGTCGATATCGATGACAGCCTGAGGCTGGTCGGAACTGCCCACATCAGCAGTGCCTCAGTCGAGTTGGTGTGCCAACAAATCGAGGAGTGGAAACCAGATCTAGTCGCAATCGAACTGTGCGAGTCCCGCAAAGCTTCGTTGCTCGAGCCGGACGCACTGGACAACGAAGATCTGTTGAAGATTCTAAACGAAGGTAGGTCGCACATGATACTCTTGCAGTCGGCGTTGGCCGCAGAACAGCGCCGGATGGGAATTGTATCGGGTGAAAAACCAGGTGCCGAGCTACTCGCTGCGATAGAGGCCGCGGACAAGGCGGGGGTCCCTGTGGAGCTAATCGATAGGGACGTCGTGATAACCCTCAGGAGGGCATGGTCAAAGATGGGATTCAGAGAGAAGTTTCGAGTGTTAGACGCCCTGTTGTGGCAGGATGACGACGAAGAGGATGCCTCTGTCGAGGAACTTCTAGAGGACTCCGACTTACTCAGCAACCTGATGGAAGAGGCCCGCGAAGTCGCCCCGGCAGCCGGCTCGGTCCTGATAGACGAGAGAGATGCTTTCCTCGCTGGTAGGCTTCAGCAAATCAGAGGTAGGGGCAGAGTTCTCGCGGTAGTGGGCGCGGGTCACCTCAGCGGAGTGCAGCGCCAGTTAGGAGAGCCAGCGATGGAGGTGGCATCGAGGCTAGCTGAGTTGAACGAGACCCCATCGAAGTCGTTCTGGCCAAAGGCAGTGGTATGGGGAATACCTTTGTTATTCATCTCGGGACTGGCATGGCTCTCTTACCACGGAATGATGGATGAAATAATAGAGTCAGGGAAGATTTGGTTGGCCATCAACGCGAGTCTGACGGGGCTTGGCGTGTTATTGGCCAGAGGACATCCACTCTCTATTCTGGTGGGCGCTCTGGCATCTCCCCTCACATCACTCAATCCGACTGTGGCGGCAGGTTGGGTAGCTGGATACACCCAACTGAAGGTAGACCCCCCTACAGGAAAGGATGCTAGCGACTTCCTATCGATGGACAAGTACTCCTTATTGTGGAGGAATCGTGTCGGAAAGGTGCTCCTAGTGACTGCGTTAGGCAACCTAGGATCGGTAGCCGGAACCTGGATTGCAGCAGCCGGCATCGCCGGCATCATACTGTGACGAGGCCGGGAAGACTCATTTGCCCCGATGGGGTGTCCGCCCTCAGAGAGGGCGGACTATGGTCAACTACGGCTTCGTGATAGACAACAGGAAGTGCATCGGCTGCCATGCCTGCACGGTCGCCTGCAAGTCTGAGCACGACGTTCCCATCGGAGTGAATCGGACTCATGTCAAGTACATCGAGAAGGGCACCTACCCAGATGTCACCAGAGAGTTCAGTGTCCATCGCTGCAACCACTGCGAGGACTCTCCGTGTACGACAATCTGCCCTACGACGGCACTGTTCACGCGCGACGACGGTATCGTAGACTTCGACGACGAGCGTTGCATCGGCTGCAAGTCATGCATGCAGGCCTGTCCGTATGATGCCCTCTACATTGACCCAAACAAAGGAACTGCGGCGAAGTGCAACTACTGCGCCCACCGCATTGAGCACTCATACGAGCCGTCCTGCGTCATTGTCTGCCCGACCGAGGCCATTATCTCCGGTGACCTCGATGATCCCAACTCGTCTATCTCTGGCTATCTGACCGAACACGAAACCACAGTGCGTAAACCCGAGTCGGGTGCAAAGCCGAACGTGTTCTACGTCGATACTAGTGAAGATATTCTGGACCCTCACGCCACCGAGCGCACTGGCGAATACCTGTGGACTGACCAAGCGGCCGGAGTGGGTCACTTCGCTAAGTATGCCGACAAGAGGACAGGGGCTGCAGACACTCAGTCAATGATTATCCAACTGGCTCTGGAGAAAAAGGCTCGAAAGGCGGCTCCTCGGGACCAAGCCATCATACGCGATGTCATGTCCAAGTTAGAGGAGGATGCTGGCAAGCCGAAGCGTTCGTACGATCAGCCATCCAAGGGGGTGCTTTGGGGTTGGGAAGTCTCTGCCTATATCATGACCAAGGCCATCGCCTCGGGAACCTACCTCGTAGCGATGGCGATGATGCTCTCGGGTATGCTGGAAATGACCGATGAGATGTGGTGGCAGTTGATCATCGGCTGCACAGCCTTCCTTGGAATCACAGGAGTTCTTCTCGTCATGGACCTCGACCGTCCTGAGCGTTTTCTCTACGTAATGCTGCGACCAAACTGGGACTCTTGGCTGGTCAAGGGAGCTTACATTCTCGCAGGATTTGGCGGAATCCTAGCCTGCAGTGGCGCAGTTTTGCTCTTCGATATGGACCGTGTCTATCTCGAGTACCTCGCATACGCAGGAGTTCCCCTAGCTGTCCTAACCGGAGTCTACACAGCTTGGCTATTGGGACAGGCGCGCGGCCGCTCGTGGTCTGAAGACAAGTTCCTAACGGCCAAAATGCTGATTGAAATGCTTATTGCTGGGGTCGCGGGTCTTATCCTCTTGGCATCATCAGGCATCCTCTCTATGGTCATCGCCGTAGTGATGCTGGCAGTAGTATCCAAACATGCCCATAATACTGTCATTAAGCCGCAACTGGAGACCTTGCATTGAGGTGAGACGCATGAAGAAGACACTTATCGAGGACATCGCGCAGAAACTGCGAATCATCCCTGACCTCGATCGCGAGCACTCCTCCTCAGAGTCAGTCAACCTCCGCAAGTTCCCTGACTCAAAGGACTGGCACGACCATGTCGAGCTCGACGCAAACGAGTGGCCCAAGCGCGTCGAGCGACGCTACTCCCTAGTGCCGACTACCTGCTTCAACTGCGAGTCGGCCTGTGGGATGCTGGCCTACGTCGACAAGGAATCAGGGCAGGTCGCCAAGTTTGAGGGGAACCCGCACCACCCCGGAAGCCGTGGCAGGACCTGCGCCAAGGGCCCGGCTACAATCAATCAGATTAACGATACCGAGAGGATTCTGTACCCTATGAAGAGAGTCGGCAAGCGTGGCGAAGGCGGCTGGGAGAGGATCTACTGGGACCAGGCGCTCGACGAGATTGCTGCGAAGATTCGGACTTCGTTGAAGACTGGAGCCAAGGACCGTGTCGTCTATCACGTCGGTAGGCCCGGGAACGAGGGCTACGTCGAGAGGGTGCTGAAGGCTTGGGGCGTCGATGGTCACAACAGTCACACCAACATCTGCTCTGCGGGTGCTCGCACCGGATACAGTCTGTGGCATAAACACGACAGGCCCTCGCCGGATCACTCCAACGCCAAGGTCATCCTGCTGACCTCCTCGCACCTTGAGACGGGACACTACTTCAATCCGCACGCTCAGAGAATTCTCGAGGGGATGATGGATGGTGCAAAGCTCATCGTCATCGATCCTCGACTATCCAACACTGCATCTATGGCAGACCACTGGCTACCAACCTGGCCGGGATCAGAGACAGCTCTCTTCTTGGCCTGGGCTAAGATGATACTTGAACGCGATCTGTATGATCGTGAATTCGTCGAGAATTGGGTCAACTGGGAGGCATGGCTCGAGGCTGACTACCCTGACGAACCATCCACCTTCGAGCGTTTCATCGAACTGTTACTAGAGGAATACGCCGAGTACACTCCCGAATTTGCCGCTGCAGAGTGCCGCATCCCGGTTGAGCAAGTCATCGAGGCCGGGGAGGCTGTGGCCAACGCCGGCAGTCGCCTGTCAACGCACGTCTGGCGCTCAGCGGCAATAGGCAATCTTGGAGGCTGGCAAGTGGCACGAACACTACACCTGCTCAATGTTCTAACCGGTAGCGTTGGCACCAAAGGAGGAACATCGCCCAACTCATGGTCAAAATTCAGTCCGGAGTTGTTCGACGAACCTCCTGCTCCGGACGGCTGGAACGAGTTGCACTTCCCGCTTGAGTACACGCTGTCGCACTACGAGATGAGTCACATCCTCCCGCATATGGTGAAGGACGGGCGCGGCACCATGGACGTCTACTTCACCCGCGTCTTCAATCCAGTATGGACCTACCCAGATGGCTTCTCGTGGATTGGGATGCTGGAGGACGAGGAGTCCGTCGGCTGCCACGTGGCACTCACCCCGACGTGGAATGAGACGGCATTCTTCGCTGACTACGTGCTGCCCATGGGTCACGCCTCAGAGCGCCACGACATCAATTCCTATGCCACCTCGGCAGGAAAGTGGGTGGCCTTCAGGCAACCGGTTTTGCGCGAGTACGCCCGTAGAGAAGGTCGCGAGGTCGAGTTCACGCGCGAAGTCAATCCTGGAGAGGTCTGGGAGGAGGATGAGTTCTGGAACGAGTTATCGTGGCGCATCGATGATGGCACCATGGGCATCCGCGAGCACTTCATGAGTCCGTACCGCGAGGGCGAGCGGATAACTGTCGACGAGTACTACCAGTACACCTTCGAGCGCGTACCCGGTCTACCCGAGGCAGCTGCCGCTGAGGGTTTGGATGCACTTGGTTACATGCGCAAGCACGGAGCCTTCTTGATCGAGGAAGCCACCTACTCTAAGCACGAGCAGGAGGGCTGGCCAACGCCGAGTGGCAAGCAGGAGCTGTACTCTCCGACGATGGTCGAGTTCGGCTACCCCGAGCACGCGATTCCGCACTACCGCATCCGCAGTCACGTCCACCCTGACAACTTGCAAGGCGAAGACGAGTACTGCCTGCTGCCAAACTTTCGCCTACCACAGCACATACACTCACGCTCGGCCAACGCCAAATGGCTAGTCGAAATCGGACATCGCAACCCGATATGGATACATCCTAAAGACGCTGCGAAGCTCGGTGTAGCAGAAGGTGACCTGCTCAAGATAGAGACCGAAATCGGTTGGTTTGTCGACAAGGTATGGGTCACTGAGGGCATCAAGCCGGGGGTGGTCGGCTGCTCGCACCACATCGGACGCTGGAGACGCGCCCAAGATCAAGGCAACCGCTTCCTCAGCAACGAGGTCTCGATTGAGGACATTGGGGGCGGCAAGAAGCGCATGCGGACCGTCTCTGGAGTCGGACCGTGGGAGTCAGATGACCCCGATACCAACAGGGTCTGGTGGAGAGACGGAGGGGTCCACCAGAATATCACCCACGCAGTGCAGCCGGACCCGATTAGCGGTGCCCACTGCTGGCTCCAGAAAGTAAGGCTGAGTAGGCCATCTGCTGACGAGAAGTACGGCGATGTCGAGGTCGACACAGAGAAATCGTTCGAGTACTACAAGCGCTGGAACCAGATGGCTAAGCAACGTGAAACTCATCCTCGCGGAGAGCGGCGCCCATTGTGGATGAAAAGACCGCTCTCACCGAAGAAGGAACACTGGTTCATCCCCGAGTGAACATTGGAGTTCAGGGTTTGCGTGCCCGCTGCGCCAAAGCACCTCTCGGCCGACCCGAAGAACCTGATGACACATCCTTAACTGAAAGTTCCGGGAAATCATCTGAGACCTTCCCCCATTCAATCGACGTCGTCCAGAATCGCTCATAGAAGTAATACATGAATAGTTTGAGAGGGATGCCTATTGCCGCAGCCGTCAATCCCAACGTCAAATTTCCCGACAATGCAAACACAACAACTACTGTTGTGCCACTCGCAATGAATCTCCACAGGAGAGTCTTAACGATGGTGCGTTTTTGTGAATCCATCCCAATCCCCCCGTCGAGCCTATTGGCCCATGAACAACAGCACGGGACATAACGCCTTCACGAAGCTCCTAGAGCGAGTCTCCCCCATGCTAACGGGGAGGAGCGGCATTGGCATCCCAATTAACCTGAACGGTCGCCCGACCAAGAGAATGACATTTTCCGTACGCTCGGACTGTAGCGGGGATTTCTTCCGACTCAATACCCCGCCCAGTGGGCTCCATCAGGAAGCGCTCTCTGGGCATCTCAATGAACGGGGCGAAGTTCCAGGGATCGTTCATCTACATCGACGTCCTCTAGGCCCCAATCAAACGCTGCCCAACCTCGCTCGTGGAAGTAGTACAGTACCATCTTGGTCACTACTTCGATACTGGCTATGCCGAGACCTACTGTCCAGCTTCCGGTAATGAGTCTGGCGATTATTATGGTGTCCGTAGTCGCGATGGCTCTCCATGACAGGGTCTTCACTAGGCTGCGTTTCCTGCCTGCGTGCCCCGCTCCTTCGATATGCTCGGTTACGATATGCTCAGTCATGCTCTTTGCTGAGCACGATGAGGGATAACCTCTCCTACGGCGAAAACAAGGAAAAACAAGTCAAATTGACTCGATTATGACCGCGATTCCCTGACCGCCGCCGATGCACGCAGTGGCCACACCATATCTGCCTCCACAACGCCTCAGTTCGTGAGCCAGTGTCAACACCAGTCTCGTGCCGGTCGCAGCCAGTGGATGACCCAAGCCGACCGCCCCTCCATTCACATTGACCTTGTCCACATCCAGACCGAGCTCCTGCATGCACGCCACGGCCTGGCCTGCGAAGGCTTCGTTAATCTCCCATCTGTCTATGTCGTCAACTGCGAGGCCAGCCCTATCAAGCGCCTGTCTGCTGCTCGGAACCGGGCCGAACGCCATTATCGCAGGATCTAACCCGACAATGCCCCAGTTGACAACTCGAGCGAGGGGCTCGTCTCCGTCGGCTGCAGCCCTGCTGGCCGACTTCAGCACCACCGCAGCTGCACCGTCGACAACCCCGGAGGCGTTTCCGGCGGTGACAAGAGATTTGGGCCCAAAGTGAGGGCGCAGGCCGGACAGCGACTCGATGGTGGTACCTCGGACGAAGTGGTCCTCATCGCTCGCGCTCACCGGCCCATTAGGAGTCTCTACTGTGACGATCTCATTCTCGAACAGTCCAGAGTCGACGCTTCGCTCGGTTCTTGAATGACTGAGTGCTGCGAACTCGTCGGCCTGCTCGCGGACTACGCCGACACGGTGGCACAGCTCGTCACTAGTCTGCGCCATGAACGAGTCGCAGGTGTTGTCGATGAGGTTGGTGAAGAAGTAGTCCTCCATATCTGTAGGCAGAATGTAGCCCTCCTGAGGTGGTCTGCCGAGTTTGTGCGAGTGGCGCGCACCCCGAAGTACGTGAGGGGCCTGCGAGAGGTTCTCCATGCCCCCAGACACCACTACGTCAGCCTCACCCAGCATGATCATCTGGGCGCCGGTTACGATAGACTGAGCTCCACTGCCGCACAGGCGGTTGAGAGTGAGCATCGGAACCTCATGCGGTATGCCGGCGTTGAGTCCGGCGTGCCTAGCCCCGTAGATGGCCTGTCCGGAGGTCTGCAGCGCGTGACCCATCACCACATGATCGACGGAGGACGGGTCGGTACCTGTCCTTTCTAATGCGGCACGGATGGCAATCGCTCCGAGCTCCTCTGTCGAGACGGAGGCCAGACGGCCTCCTGCTTCTCCGTCGCCCCGCTTGCCGCCGAGCCACTCGCAGAACGGCGTCCGGGCACCTCCGATGATGACTACATCGTCGTCGCGCATGTGACGCCCATCGCGGGCCGCTTCATGAGCGTGACTGTCCCCTAAGGACAGTCCTCACTCGCCGTCTTCGTCCTCAGACATTGTGCCTAGATAGTCCGGGAGATCGACTCCGGCCATCTTGGCTACATCGTGAATAGGCGGCAGACTCTGAACGAGGCTGCTCACGAAGTTACTGGTGGCAGATGAGCCATCGTCGTTGTTGCCTCCATCCCAGACGGTGACCTTGTCGATCTTTAGGTTGCTGATGGCCTCGGCCTGAGCCGAAACCATGCTCTCTATCTTCTCGACCATCAACAGAGTCGCGGCGGCCTTGGGGTCGCCAGCAGCGCTGTTGACGAGATTCTGATATCCCTTCGCTTTGGCTTCGAGAACCTGCTGGACACCCTTAGCCTCTGCTTCGTAGACTGAAAGAATCGCATCGGCCTCACCACGTGCGACGCGTCGCTGGCGTTCGGCCTCGGCTTCAGCAGCAATCTCAATCTGCTGCTTCTGGATGTTCTCTCGGACAATCTCACTTGCCTTCAGGCGCTCTTCTTCCTCGCCAGCAAAAGCACGCTGGATGGCTGCCTCGGACTTTGCCGTGGCGACGTCAGCCCTCTGCTTAGCACCGGCTTCCGCCTCCTTGAGGTCAGCGTTTGCATTGGCTATCTCAGCCTGAGCCATGTTCTCACCGGAGACTGCCAGAGCCTCTTGGCCCTCGACGTAAACACGCTGATCAGCCTCAGCTGCCTTGCGTCCCTTAGAGGCCTCAGCCATATTCTCAGCGACCTGAATCTCTCGGGTCTTGTCGGCCTTTGCAGCACCGATAGCACCGTCGCGCTCGGCGTTGGCTACATCAACACGGGCATTCTCAACCGCAGTCGCTGCGGCCTTCTTACCAATGCTCTCGATGTAGTCAGAGTCGTCAGTGATGTCAACGATGTTGACGTTGATGAGTTTCAGACCGACCTTCTCAAGCTCCTTCTCCACGTTGTGGGTGATGCCTGCGAGGAAATTGTCGCGGTCTTGGTTAATCTGCTCGATAGTCATTGAGGCGACAGTCAGACGAAGCTGGCCGAGGATGATTTCCTCAGCCATTTGCTCAATGTCTTCCATCTTCAGACCGAGTAGTCTCTGTGCGGCGTTCTGCATGATGTGCTCCTCAATGCTGATGCCGATGGTGAAAGTGCTGGGTACGTTGATCCTGATGTTCTGGAGAGACAGTGCGTTCCTCAGGTCAATGTTGATTGTAATCGGAGTAAGGGGCAGGTACGCGTAATCCTGTATTAGTGGCCAGACTAGTGCTGCACCTCCGTGTATGGTCCTCGCCGAGCGGCCCTTGTCGGTACGCCCATAGATGACCATCACCTTGTCGGGTGGGCACCTCTTGTAGCGCTGTGCAAAGAAAATCGTCACCGCCACAAGTACCAGTACAGTCGCAAATATCATCGTCGTCAAAAGTGCTCCAGTTTCAGCCATTCAGCATCGCCCCTAGCCCCAAGAGGGCTCATGAGGTCATGAAGGCTTTCCCTGCATACTTAGGAAAACCAATTCCTAGGGGTCTTCTCACTTTCTTTTTACTATGAGAATATCGCCCATCGTGTCGACTACTTCAATCAAAACGCCACTGTCAATCTCGGCGTTGTCGTGGGACCTAGCGTTTTTTGTCCTCCTACTGCCGCCGTAGTTAACCTGAACTTGTCCGGCGCCGTCGTGAGGGATTCGAAGATACACGCTTCCGGTGGCCCCAATAGCCTCCGTTATCTCAACTGTCCCGTCTGATTGTAGGGTGATGAATAACTGGAACATTTTGCCGGTGCCGTACATGGATGCGAAACCAGCAATTCCACCTACTGCGATGGCAATCGTCGAAGTTTCAGTGGACTTCAGAGTATACAGCCCAGCGAGGCCGAAAAACATCAAAAATGCCATTAGACCCTGGAAAGTCAGCGCCTTGAATGAGGCATCGGCCCCGAGATCTCCAACCCCCTCCATCCCAAGAAGTCCTTCGAAGATGTCTGCAGCCACTCCGCCAATCATCATCAGGGCGAACCACAGTACAAACAGAATTCCTCCAACCAAGGCTGAGGCGGCGAACAGTAACTCGAGTCCGGTGGCTTCTCCAAAACCCAGAAATTCAAAAATATCGAACGAATCAAGCAATCCCATTGCCGTGAAAGGGGAGGCTTCCCCCCTTTACCCATTCGGCGGCATGCCTGGGAAAAGCCATTGAGTGGTCATTTACCCTGTTGACGCATGGCGAAATACGTCTCAAGGCCAATAATTGGCCCAACTGAAAGACCAGTTACCAAGGCACTCAGTATCAGTGTGAGGTCACTTGAAAGATACCCCAGCAGAAAATCGTATACAATCATGAAGATTAGAATGAGAAGGATTGGGATGGTAACTCTGCGGAGGAACATGTGATACCCTCCGAGCATATCGTATGCTGGATTGTCAATAACGCGGTCGACCATCTCTTCGAGGCCCTGCTTGGGCTTATCCATGCCTCACCTACTAGTTAGCTAGCCATGCCCATGCTGCTATGAATGCAAGAATGCTTGGTATGACGACATTGATGAGTTTCGTGGAAGCTGGCTTCGGATCCACGCGATGGAGCTCTCCGGTATTCTCCCTAGACATCACAGAGTTCTCGATTTTGTTGTATGACTCGGAGAACTGCTTGTGATGCCTAGCAACGAAAATCAGCATATATAAGCCAACCAGTACCGAACTCCCTCCTGTTATCTCTAGAATCGCTCCGAGCAGTGCGAGTGTCGCATCATCTCCTAGAACCGACCCTATGTACAACTGTGTGAAGCCCGCCAAGAAGAAGAGTGGAGAGTTAGCCCTTGCCATCAGTAATCGGAGATGCAAGGGGGAAATGAACCTGTTCCCGGCCACTCATTCTCTCTTCGGACTAGGGCGTACAACCCAAATAGCCCAGATTCCCTTCGCAGTAGCCACCAAAGTCCCGTCGTCGGCAGTCAGCTGGCCTTCCATGTGGGCTAGGCTCCTGCCTCTGCGAATGACTTCCCCGGTAGCTATCAGATGGGTTCCCGCCCCCACTGCGTTGAGATAAGAGATGTCTATCTGTGCAGTGGCGCACCATTCTTTCTTTGCCAAAGTGGAGACTAGAGTGCCTCCCATCGCAGAGTCTAGCAGGGTGGCGTGTATACCCCCATGGGCCACACCTCCCATGTTCAGATGATCCTCGCGAATCGTACACTCGACAACGCACGAGCCTTCACTGAACTCAGTAATCTCAAATCCGATTGTCTTGGCGAGCTCCGTGAGCCTTGGAAGGCCCCTATCCTCACTCATGCAGATACCTCACCAGTCTGAACGGCCCATAGTCGTGAGTAGAGGCCATTGCTTTCCAGCAATTCCTCGTGCGTCCCTGTTTCGGAGATTACTCCCTCGCCGATGACGGCGATTACATCCGCGTTGCGCACCGTGGACAGGCGATGGGCGATGATGAGTGTAGTGCGGCCCGCCGATATCCTCTCGATGGAGCGTTTGAGGGCTGCCTCGGTCTCGTTGTCGACGTTGCTCGTCGCCTCATCAAGCACCAGCACCGGTGCGTCCTTGAGAACTGCTCGGGCGATAGCTATCCTCTGGCGCTGGCCACCTGAGAGCCTGTGGCCTCCCTCGCCGATGTCGGTGTTCCAGCCATCTGGCAAATCTTCTATGAAACTCAGCGCCTCTGCTATACGGGCTGCCTCGATGACTGCTTGCTCATCGGCATTCGGGTCGCCGTAGCGCACATTCTCACGAACCGAGCCGGGGAATAGCGTGGTGGTCTGGCTGACCAGAGCTATGGAGCCTCTGAGAGACTCCAGAGTCAGTTCCTTGACATCGTGGCCATCGAGCGTTACTATGCCAGAGTCAGGATCGTGGAACCTCAGTAGTAGGCGTACTAGGGTAGTCTTGCCCGAGCCCGTCGAGCCGACCAATCCGATCGTCTTGCCTGCGGGCACCTTCAGGTCGATGTCGTTCAGAACCACTTCGCGATTCGGATAGGAGAATCCAACATCGCTGAACTCTATTTCTCCGCGGACTGAATCGAGGCGGGTTTCTCCCTCTACTATTCCAATCTCAGTGTCTAGGAGGTCCAGTACGCGAGAAGTCGAAGCCATGGCCCGCTGGTATAGGTCGAAGGTCTCGCCGAGTCTGGTCAGCGGCCACAGAAGGCGCTGGGTGATGAAGACGATGACAGAGTACGCGCCGAGGCTGATACGTCCGTCCAGAGCGAACCAGCCGCCTACCAACATGTTCGCAGTGAAGGCGAACAGTATGGCCATGCGGATTATCGGCACGAAAGATGCAGACAGGCGGATTGCTTCCTTGTTGGCGTCTCTGTATGAGGTCGAGGCTGCACTCACCCTCTCGACCTCGCGATCCTCTGCGGTGAATGACTTGATTGTCGTGATGCCGTGGAGATTGTTGTTCAGTAACGCGTTCAGATCTGCCACCTTGCCGCGCACCTTGATGTAACGCACGCCTATCTTTCGCTGGTAGATGAACGAACCCGTGACTATAATTGGCACGGGAAGGATGGCTAGGAGTGCGACCTCGGGAGCTACCGATACCATAATCGCGCCGACTACAATGATAGTGGTAGCTACATGAAGCAGGTCGGTCGCACCCTGATCGAGAAAGCGCTCCAACTGGTTGACGTCGTCGTTCATTATGGCCATCAGACCACCCGTAGACTGCTCAGAGTACCACTGCATCTCGAGGTCTTGGATGTGGGCGTAAGCCGACATTCGTAGTTCATGCTGCGCGGTCTGTGCCAGATTACGCCACAAAACAGCGTAGAAGTACTGGAACATCGACTCCAGCACCCAGATGACCACAGTGATGCCTGTGAGTATGTACAGCTGGTCGTAGACGTCCGGGTACCCCATCTGGGCGAGGAACGAGTCCTCCCGGGCGGCAACGACATCGATGGCCATGCCAATCAGTACGGGTGGAGCTAGGTCCCAGACCTTGTTGAGAACCGAGCACAGAGAAGCCAGCAGCACTATGCTCCTGTGGTGCCTGAGATGCGAGAGCAGTCGCATCAGAGGATGGCTGCTCTCAGTCATGCCCGAGCGTTTCCGATTAGGTGTTTGAAGATACTCATCAGACTCTGGAGTCATGTACCCTGCAGCGGACCTCCAGTCCACTGCTGAGCCCACGAGTCATAGAGCGCGACACTCAGTTGGCCTGTCGCATTAGTACGGATATGGTACAAGTCACTGTGGGAGAAATATCCTCGCGAGAGGTAGTCAATCCAAGTGAACTCCCACCATGTGCCGTCATCCAATGTGATGTTGGAAGTACCTTGATCCAATCGCATCATAGCTACCGAGACTGCATCTCCTCCTTCTTCCAAGATGCCATGGAACTCCAGTTCGGACGGCTCTATATCCGAATCCATCCCAGAAGGAACGGGGCCGGACCAGACTGTGATATCACCCACTTGGATTGGTTCTGCATCCAGACTGAACTCCACTGGCGTGCGGGGAAGATCCTCCTGCAGCGATATAACCACATCATCGCCGGTCGTGACCCTGAGCGTAAACTGCTCCTCGTCGCCCGAGTAGGTCTCTATCCCCGTGACCATCGGAGGGGCGCCCATCAGTTCGATGATGATGGTGTGTGTAGCGTTGCTGGCTGTGGCGATTTGCTGCAGTGAGAGCAAGTCCCCCGAAATCGACCAATCGAGTTCTGCTACCGAGGCAACATCGAAGCCAAACGGCGGCCACATTCCTTCGGGTTTTTCATTGGCGAGCTGAGCGAGCTCTGCGAACGGGTCGGCGTACTGCGGAATCGCGTCGCGGCCCTCGTACCAGTCGCCACCAACCCTAATGTTGGTAGTATGCTGACCCTCGATGACCTCGCTATCCATACTTGAGGTGCCTACGGTGAATCTCATCGCTATCGATCTCAGATTTGCCGTATCGTCCTTGGAGACACTCCAGTGGACCTCAGCGAACTGCCCCTGATTGAGATAAACAGTGGATGTCTCGACCCTCAGTCGCTCGAAGTCTTCTGCGTATGAGAGTACATCGAAGGCACCTGGAGTGGCGAGGAGTTCCGAAAGCGCTGCCGAATCTAGGGGAAAGCACTCGCCTTCGGGACAGACATCCTCAGGGACTGCGAGGCACCCTGTCCACAGGGGGCAGAGCAGTACGAAGATAGTCAGAGTGATGCCTCTCACGGCCGCTTGCGGGCGAGTAGGGGTGATGAGCCTATGCGACAGCGGTCATTCGAATGGGGTGTTCGCGCTTGCGTCGCGCCTATATGGGACGCCCACGGAGCGAAGGGCGCAGGGAGTGTGCAGAGATGGCCTCGGACATCCTAGTAGTCTACAAGAAGAACTTCGAGGATGTACACGACAAATCGCTCGAGACGGTGCGAGGATCGCTCGACGAACTGGTCCGTGACAGAGGCACTGCAATCACCTTCAAGGCCCGCGAAACAGTCAGCAGAGAGGACTTCGCCGGTCGTGATCTCGTGGTCATACTCGGAGGTGACGGGACCCTGACCTCGATTGCTCACTCTATTGACTCCGACACTCCTGTGATGGGAGTAAACAGTCACCCCCAAGACGATGACGAGGACGGTTCGTACGGATTCTACATGGGAAGCGATCCCGAGAACTTCGATTCGGACATCAGGGTCGCATTAGACGGCGATGCGATAGTGAATGTTCTGCCTAGGCTGCAGGCTGAGATTGTGACGACTAGTGGCAAGAGGATTCTCTCTGACCCGGCACTGAACGACCTCATCATTGCCAACACACACCAGTACCAGCCCTCGAGATACAGGTTGCAGAGAGGAGATGTGGGCAGTGAGGGTGAGATAGATGTGATCCAACGCTCATCGGGCTGCCTATTCTCCACCTTCCTCGGCCAGGGGGCGTGGTTCCGACACGTCGTGAACATCGAGGGTACGAGCTTCCCGCTTGAGCAGCTTGACTCGTGGTATCTGTTCGCATCGAGAGACCTGCCTCGCGACTCGAGGGATGATGACGGTTCGTACTGGTCCTGGACGAACGAGGCGACGGCGATAACAAGCGACATGCACCGTGGCTACATCGTCAGTGACGGCTGGGACGAGACGCACTTCACTAGGGGTGCTAGGGTCACCGTCGATCTAAGCGGGCCTACTCTTCAGTTGCTGACCTTTCGCAGAACCATCCACGATGGAGTGGCCCACTGGATTGACCCCTAGAGTCCAAGGTCCTCGAGATCCACATCGGCGTTCATCATGACTCTCGCAGGTACTGAGAGCCTGACTCCGTCTCCTTCGAAGCGACGGAGTATCTCAGTGACGAAGAAAGACTTCGAAGGCCTCATTTTGCGTGCGTTGTCGACATAGTAGCGCACCTCCATGATGACCTCGTGCTCGCCGAAGTCCCTCAGTACTACCTCGGGGACCTTGGGCTCCTGACATATGTCAGGGTGGTTGGCAGCGATGTCTTTGACTATCTCCTCAGCCTTAGTGACATTGGCCCAAGTCGGAGTTACGCCGAGGCGGATGCGTACCCTGAGCGCCATGTCCGCGCGGTGGCTGAAGTTCGCTACCGCATCCTTGGTCAGGAGCTTATTCGGGATGGTCAGCATCACTCCGTCAGTAGAGCGGACGTGAGTGGTGCGCAAGCCAATCTCCTTGACATCGCCCCAGCCGCTGTAGATTCCTCCCAACTTCTTGGGCAGCAGTATACGCTCGCCCTCACGGAATGGCCTATCGATGATGATGAAGATTCCCGCGATGACGTTCTCCATCGTGTCTTGAGCGGCGAAGGCGACTGCGAGTCCGATGAAGCCGAGTCCCACGACTATTCCGGTGACGTTGATTCCCAGTTCATCGGCGGCAGTCAGTATCACTAGGGCCCAGAGCGCCACCCCTGCGATTTTGTACATGAAGTTCTCAAGGCCCTCGTCGAACTCGGTTTTGTCGAAAAGTTTCCTTAGGTACCTCTTGGCTATCCCAATCAGGGGAATCCCGATTACGAGCACGAGTAGGGCTGATATTGGGCCCGTCGAGAGTACCTCCGAGCCACACGCGTAGGTCGGTTCAATACTGTTCGGAAGGTTATCGAGGCAACTGCTCATACCCTCTGGG
>DAGM01000061.1:22015-30897 GCA_002495735.1 Euryarchaeota archaeon UBA54 | reverse complement strand
AATTTCTTGACAATAGGAATGAAATCAACCGTCAGGTAAAGGAACTAATCAACGAGGTCCAGATTCAGAAGGCGATCAGAGATGAGGCAAACCAGCGGGTCAAGAATCTCAAGGGCACACGGGCAGATCTCTCGGAGAGCCTCAAGGAGGTCAGAGAGGTACTGCGAGGTAAGTTGGATGAGCAACGGGAGAATCTCGAGGAACAGAAGAATCGAGCCAAACGCGGCCCCTCTGCTGGAAGAATCAAGGCGGACATGGAAAAACTGGAGCATCAGTACAATATCGGGCGGTTTCTAGGGAAGAAAGAACGGGAATATCACAAGAAGATGAAGCAAATGTCCGTGGCCCTGAAAGAGGCATCTAAGAATAAAGGGAGGGGGGACTTACGAGATTTCAAGGACTCTGTCAGGGATGCAGAGCGACTACAAGAGGATGCTCATAAATCGGTAGAGAAGGCCGTCATGAAGGCACAGGAGGCTCACGACCTGATGGTAGAACTGTCAGAAGAGGTAGACCGTTTGAGGGATAAGGCCAACACAGCCCATACCGGATTAACTAGGTCCAAGCGCGAAGCAGACTTGCTACACGGCCAATACATCGTATCGCTGCGATGCATCCACTCGATCCAGGATATGATGAAGGCCATGGAATTAAGAGAGAAGAGGGAAGAGGATTCCGACGGAGAGGAGAGGTTGGAACTCACCGATCTGATGTCGAAACTGATGTCAGGAGATACTTTGTCGACAGACGAGTTGATGGCGCTTCGGCGTAATTGATTATTCAATTCCGTAGAGTCTTCCATTCCTACCATGAAGGACCTGCGGCTCCAATCCCTCAGCATGAATGACCCATCCCGGAATAGCTAACGATCCCTCACTGAGACTAGTCGAATCGGGATCCAGACGCCACCACTCCAGCATGATGCTGCTCACCGGACCTTTATCTGAATCGGGTTCGCCCTGCTTGCGTCGATCCAGCAGTTTGAGCAATTCAGTCGGCATCCCTCTCATATCGATCCAACTCCCCTCGGGGGGCTTAATCAGTCTCAGTTTCGGAGGATGTGGTAGTTCCTCCTCGGGCTCGTGAACAGACAGGCTTCCTGACCAGGGATCCTCAACTACATTCCAGACACAAGGTTCCGTATCGCCCTCGGGACCTTTCAGACAGCCGTCAATGGTCCAGAGTCTAGCCGACAGCAGGACGGGTGATGTACTGGCGTCCTCCCAACCCCGCTGCATTAGCCACGAGTCTAGTTCTACTAGGGGTCTGAGTGCGACGAGAGGAGATATTGGTTCAGTAATTAGGACCTCGTCGTGCTCAATCTGCGACTGGCCCTGCAGAGAAGGTGAATGGGCGACTAACTCACCTGTCAGAACCGCCTCTCCAATCCACCTAGCCATCCGTTCCGGGCCCCAAATCACCACATCGATAGACTTCAATGAATCGAGGATTGCCTCGTCAAACGGCCGTTCGCTGAGTATCCAGTGCCTCCCTCCGGGGGCATCGACGCTCCACCTCTCTATCTCTGTGGATGATAAGGGCAGGATATCTACAGGCACGTGCCAGACGTGAACCATCGAGCCCGGAGCCTCTCCCAGTTCGGGCACCCTCTCAGCCACGCCCATACACCTGAAGCCGTGTATCTCCGGGGCATCTTCAGCTGAACGGAGTTTGACGGCTCGCAAGGCCAGTAGGTCACGCACCGCTTCGTCCACGCGACCAGCGGTGGTGCCGTGAACTTGAAGCGAACGCCTGAAGAGATAGTCACACGGGCATTAGTCCCGAGGTGTATGACAGTCAGACGTTGGGCGACAGTGAGAGCAGTTCGCTCTCCCCGGGGTCGGTGATACAAAGAGCACTGACTGGGAACGGCTTGGCGCAAGCCGCCCCCAACTGGGTGTTAACTATCGGAACCTGATGGACAGGCACATCAGGGTGACCATCGGTCAGTTCGGAGATGTAATTGACCGGACAGTTGGCAGCTACGATAACTAGCCTAGCATCTCCCTTAGAACAAGCGCTCATAGTCTGCCTCTGTCCGAACAGGATGCTGCCTGTGCTCATAGTCTGCTTGAGTTGCCTAGCCAGATCCATAATCAATCCTCTTTCAAACGTTCTCTGGGATGTAGTATAGGTCAACGCTCCCGGTCCCCAGTGCAACCGGCTGCCCCACGATGATATTCTCAGATACTCCGGTGAGCTCGTCCCTCTCTCCTATCACTCCAGCCTGCAGTAGGTGCGTAACAGTGACCTCGAAGGCCGCGCGTGCTAGGATACTGTGCTTGGTGCCGCTGACTCCGTGCCTACCTATGGCGCGAACTGTTCCTTCACTGGACATCACGTCAGCTACCGTCAGCAGGTGACGTATGTCGACCTCGAGGCCGGCTCCCTCGAGAGTATCGTACATCTCATTGATAATCGCCTGCCTCGCGGCTTCGACACCGAGGTACTGATTGATCTCTTCGATATTGTTAGTGTAGGTCCTAGCCCTGTCCACTCCAGCGTACTGACTGACCTTAGACAAATTCGATCCAATAGTCGAGATGTAGTACTCGCCGGTGTCTCTGTCCGGACCCTGAACGTTAGCGCGGGTGATGTCGGCCAGACCCTTGAGCCTGAGTTTCTTGATTTTCTCCTCGAGCTGGAGGAGCGCAGTGTAGGTCGCAGGATCTGATGCCAGTGTCGCTAGATCCTCTTCCTTAGTTACACCTGGAATTATTGTGAGGACTTTTGGTCGGACATCGTCATCTGCCTGGATGAACAGACGCAGCGCCCTTGACAGTTTATCCCTGACTTCAGCTCCAGTCATGGCCTTGATTCGCATATTGGGATTACTGAGTTGAAGACTGATGTGTCGCTGGGTGACTTCGACATTGATTCTAGCGATGTCTGGTGTGGTGGTTGTCTCCAGTGCAGCGGCGATTTTGCGAGCAGCCTTCTCATTGGTGTTGAGGGGTTTTCCTTTGGAGTCGGTCTCTTCGAGGTAAATCAGCATCGTGGGAGTCTTCGGAACCTTCCGAGCATCCACTATCTCGATGATTCTGGGGAGACCCTGGGTCACGTTGACGGTTGCAACCCCTGCATAGTGGAAGGTTCTCATGGTCATCTGAGTGCCTGGTTCGCCGATTGATTGGGCGGTGGTGATGCCAACAGCCTCATGTGGATCTGCCCTAGCTTTAGCCAAGAAACTCTCCGAAGAATTCAGCACCTTCTTGGCTTTGGGGAGGGTCAGTTTGTCGATGCCCCTAGAGCGAATCCCCTCGGCTAAATCACCCAGAATACGAGGAGTCATGGAGAGATTCATCTTGATTGAGGTATCTTGGAGCAGTTGGTATATCGCATCGTCCGTGTCGATGTCGCGGAGGATCTGCTTAAGCTTGGTTTCCTCATCGTATTCCTGAAGCGGGAGGGCCTTCTTCTTGCGGCGCCTAGAAGCCGCCCTTCTCCTCACGATGGTCTTCGCGGCGGATGCAGTTCGGGATGGTTTGGCGGACGCCTCCATCACTTTGAATATCTCTTGAGAAGTACCAGAATCAATACCGCAAATTTGAGCTATCTGACCGGATGACAGAATCTTCACATCGTCCCACTTGCGGTCATCTGCGAGCTTGTGTGAGTACTCCTCGGCCACACCGAGATCCATAAGTTTCTTCTTGGTGGCACTCTTGACTACCATCAGTTCTCACCTCCCAAGGCATCGTCTAGGACCTGCGAGACGTTGAAGGGGGATCCCTTGCGGCTGCGAGCAGGGTCAATGCCGTCCTCTCCGTACTCGAACTGGATGATGCGTTTGGCAGTGTTGCGTACTGAGTTCATGCCGTCGTCGGAGACCTTCAGGTCGTCCATGGCGTTGATTAGACGGCGCTGCATGTAACCTGACTTGCTGGTTCTGACAGCGGTGTCGACCAACGACTCACGCCCCGATATAGAGAGCATGAAGAACTCGGTCGGCTCGAGTCCGCGCTTGAACGAAGATGATACGAAACCCTTCTCCTTAGCACCCTTCACTCCACGCGGGAAGTGTGGCAACACACGATCCTGATATCCCCTCTCAAGGCGCTTGCCGCGAACCTTTGGTTGGCCTATGGAACCAGCCATCATAGCGAGGTTGTCCATCGAACCACGGGCTCCGGAGACCGCCATCAAAACAGCGGGGTTGTCTGAGCCAAGATGATCCTTCGCGACTTCACCAGAATCAGCCTTACCTTTGTCCAGAATACCCAGGATGTTCTCCTCTAGAGTTTCAAGGGGAGTCCTGCCGGGCCGAGACTCGTAGCGTCGGCCGTCCTTGCCGTACTTCGCGAGCTCCTCGTCGACCTCGGCGCTCGCCTCGGCGTTGATTTCAGTAATTCTTTCCTTGGCCTTGAGAGGTAGGTCCTCATCATCAATTCCGGTAGTGAAACCCATTGAAGTGCAGATGGCGATGGTCATTTTTGTCATCCTGTTCAGGAACTCAGCACCCGCATCGGAGCCATGAGTCTGGACGACAGCGTCAAGCAGTCGACCGTCCTCAGCACCAATGCCTCGCTTGTCTATGGTGCCACTGACCTTACCTGCGGTTACATTGACCTGATCGCCAGATCTGCTCGTGTACTGCAGGTTGAATCCACCTGGTACGATGAGGCTTAGTACATCGGTCCCGCGGTATCCCACGGTGCCGTTATTCTGTACTTCCTCAGGCAGGTCGCCAATCCAACCGATGGCACCTAAGACCTCCAGAACCAAATTCTTGGGCAGAATGCGGTTGCCATGAGTCAACAGGTAGGCGCCAGAAATGTGATCGTGGATGCCACCTATCACACTGCCTCCGTACCGTGGAGAGATGATGTGCTCCTGGACTCGCATGAGAATCTTGGCCTCTGCGCGAGCCTCCTCGCTTTGGATAACGTGCAGATTCATTTCATCGCCGTCGAAGTCGGCGTTGTAGGGTGTGCAGTCAGCTAGATTGAACCTGAATGTCTTGCCTTCCATGACGCGTATCTCATGGACCATCATAGACATCCGGTGCAAAGACGGCTGTCGGTTGAATATCGCGACGTCGCCGTCGATAAGATGCCTCTCGACGATGACACCAGGCTTCGGGTTTCCTTCCCTATCTAGTGTGCTCAGCCTGTCCTCAATTTCGGACGAGTAAGTTCCCCCGTATTCGTCTTCGATTTCAGGGCTGCCGCAGTGAGGGCATGACACCTCTAGGTGATCGGGGAAGTACTCGTCGGGATTGGAGTGCTCCCACTTCCACCTGTTGTGGATTATGGCCTTGGGATCATCATCCTTCAGTGACTGCCCCTTAACGTCCTCTCCCTTAAGATTTGAAAGCGTGGCCTCCAAGTCAACCGCCCACTCTTCTTCGAGGTCGCCGATGGCGTTCCTGCGCATCTGGCGCTTCAACTCGAGACCGGGTAGGAAGTTCGGAGCATGAAGAACCTCGTTCAAATCAGGCCTGTAGCCGGTGTAGGGCTCATCCTCGCTTCCGCAATCGCATTCGGGGTTGAGGCATCTGAATCCAGACCAAATGTACTTCGTTTTGTCTGTAATCCGGACTCTGAAGTGATCTCCTCGCATGATGTAGTTGACGCCTGGGTGCACATCAGGTCCGCGTAGGACCATCTGGCGCAACTGTTCCCTGTTGCGACTGGTGACTCTGATTGGGACCGTGAGCTCCTTGGCGGTCTTCTCGGGCACTCCGACCTCGTTGATTCCGAGATTCGGATCGGGGCTGATTACAGTGCGGGCGCAGAAATTGACTCGCTTACCTGAAAGGTTACTGCGGAACCTGCCCTCCTTGCCCTTGAGGCGCTGGGCGAGTGTCTTCAGAGGACGTCCGGAACGGTGCCTAGCAGGAGGTATTCCGCTGGTCTGGTTGTCGAAGTAGGTAGTGCAGTGGTACTGCAGTAACTCCCATAGGTCCTCTACAATCAGTTGCGGTGCGCCAGCATCACGATTCTCTCGCAGACGCTGGTTGATTCTAAGGACGTCCACCAACTTGTGAGTGAGGTCATCCTCGGAGCGATCGCCGCTGTCGAGGGTAATCGAGGGACGAACTGTGATTGGGGGGACGGGGAGGACCTTCATGATGGTCCACTCGGGGCGGCTGGAGTCCTTGTTCATCCCGAGGAATATCAGGTGTTCGTCGGGAATCCGCTCGAGCCACTCTCGGATATCGCGGGCGTTTAGTTTATGCTCGCCCTTGTCCGCCTTCTTCTCCTTGAAGGTCGAAGGTTTGTCGAGCATAATCTTGCCTTGCTCTGAGCCGCAGTGCATGCAGATGGTCCTCGACTTCTTGGCGCATTCCTTCTCGATATCCTTGATGATAGTCTTGAACTCACGAGAGCCTACACCGTGCTTGATCATGATATCATGCACTCGATCCCGGTAGAAATCCTGCTCAGACTTCTCTGGATCCAGAGGGTGGGTCTCAGCCGAGCCGTGAAGCAGTATCTTGCTGCAGGTGTTGCAAGTCGATTTGAGTGAGGCCTTGATTAGATTGGTGAAACCGATGTGGAGGACAGGCAACTCGAGTGCAATGTGTCCGAAGTGGCTCGGGCACTCCTCGTGCTTGTTGCCGCAGGTCTCGCAGCGGATTCCGGGGTCTATGACGCCCATCTTCGGGTCCATCAGACCCTGCTTGTATGCGTGCCCGTCGTCCTTGTAAGTGTCAGCTGTCTTGATTTCAACTGATGACATCTTACGAATCTCATTGGGGTCTAGCAATCCGAACTTGATTGATTCGATCCTCTTTGGGATCTTGGCTGCATCACGGGCACTCATCTTCGGTCCTCCAGTTCCAGTCGCATTGCCACCCCGAGGCTCTTCATCTCGTCAAGTAGCAGTTTGAAAGCATAGGAAGTTTGTACCTTGTGGACATCGGATCGATCTCCACAGTAAGGGCAGACAGTGGTGCGGCGCTTCCAGTCGTAGTAAGCGACGTGTCCGCATCCCTTGGTGTTACAGACCATCAGGTCCCAGCCATCCGACTCGTCCAGAAGTCTGTCCTTGATTACCATCGACGCGCCGTGAGAAATCAGGCAGTCACGCTCCATCTCACCGAATCTGAGACCTCCTTGACGTGCCCGGCCCTCGGTTGGCTGGCGGGTCAGGATTTGTACCCGACCACGACTGCGGGCGTGGAGTTTGCTGCTAACAAGATGGTGTAGCCTCTGGTAGTAGATGACGCCGGCAAAGACGTCAGCAGTGTAGGCCTCACCGGTCTCACCGTTAACCATCGCCTCACGACCAGTGTGGTTGAATCCGTTACGGAGAAGTCCCGCGCGCAGAGAGTCTTCCTTCTCACCAGTGAACGCAGTTCCGTCAATCTTGCGGCCCTCCATGGAGCCAACCTTTCCGCCTATCATCTCGAGAACGTGGGCCACGGTCATCCGCGAAGGGATAGCGTGTGGATTGATGAGAAGGTCCGGCACAACACCGTCGGCGGTGAAAGGCATGTCCTCTTCGTTTACGAGTCGTCCAATCACCCCTTTCTGTCCGTGGCGGCTGGCAAACTTGTCACCAAGTTCCGGAATCTTGTTGGTACGCAGAGTGATACGGACAAGGCGGCCAGAGTCAAGGGACTCCGTGACGAACACGTTGTCGACCCAACCCTCCTCGCCATGTCGCACCAGCATCGAAGATTCTCTCCTCTCCTGGGCCTGCAAGAAAGCACCGTGGGCCTCCTCGAGGAATCGGGGGGGACTGGTCTTCCCAACCAGAACTGCCCTGTCCGACTTGTCTGCAGTAGACAGGTACTCCTCCGGCACTGGCAGTCCGTCTCTCTCGAGGTGGGCGTAACTGTCGAACGACTTCAGTCCCTTGATCTCATCGAGACCGGTTCCGGGTACTTCGATTCGCTCTTCCTGACCGCCAGGGAACCGCTTGTTCTCCGCGTTGTAGGTCCTTACGAAGGCAGAGCGTGCCAAAGAGCGCTCGACCGACGCGCGATTCATGATGACAGCGTCCTGCATGTTGTATCCGTGCTGACTCATGATGGCAACTACGAAGTTCTGGCCTCCTGGCCTCTTGTTGAAATTAGTCGACTGCATTGCGCGCGTGCCGACGATTGACTGTTGGGGATAGTGCATTATGTGAGCCCGAGTATCGGGGCGCAGCCTGTAATTGGCACTTGGCAGACCCAGACTCTGCTTGACCATCGCTGTCCCACCAGTCACTCTCGGAGTAGAGTTGTGCTCAGGATAAGGTACGAGGGACGCGCACACACCGAGGATGAGTTGAGGGTCTATCTCAACGTGAGTGTAAACCAGAATAGTGTGGTTCTTTGTCTGCTTCTTCTTGAGGGCGTCAGTTTCGCTCTGGTAGTAGTTCAGAGGACTCGTGAACTCATCGAAGACTGTCTCGCCGTTGGAGAGTTGTACCTCAGCCCTCAATTTAGCTTCGGATATCTCCTCGTCACCGAGGTTCATCCACTCCACTTTCGCCGGGTTGATTGGCCTGCCGTACTTGGGCGATACCTGAGGGAGATCGAATGGCCTAGGGGCGATGAGGAGGTCCTCCTCCTCTTCGGCATCGACCCACTCGACAACGCCAGAGGAAACCAAGTCAGCGAACGTAAGTTCACCGGACCTCAGGCCTTCTAGGTGTAACTTCGTAAGGTTCAGACTGCCGTGCTCGATGACCAACAGAGGACGAAGAACTCTGCCTCTATCTGTATTGATGAAGACGTCTTTGTTAGCAGTGTCGTGACGGACACAGACCTCTGGCCGGAGTTGTCCTCGGCGACGGCTGCTCTTGATTCTAGAGACTAGTTTTGCCGGCCTCTTGTGCAAACCGAAGATGTCACCGTTGACGTGAATCCTCGAGCCAGCCGCCCACTCCTCGGGGGCAGAATTGACTCCAGCCTCAATCAGCAGTTCCTTAACATCGTCCTCGGG
>DAGM01000061.1:0-21629 GCA_002495735.1 Euryarchaeota archaeon UBA54 | reverse complement strand
GTCTCGTTGGGGCAGAGCCTGCCCCAGTGAGTGGGATGGAGATCACGAGCCTCGAAGTGTGGTTGACTGCGTACTAGGGGGCTGGTCACCCTACGCATGTGCGAGAGAGCGGCAATGTATGTTGTACGGTCCAGCAACTGGCTGACACCGGAGCGTCCTCCAACCCAGTTGCCGGTCGCTAGAGCGTGCATAATCTTGGATGTCAGGACGTCCGGCCTGAGACACGAGTTAATCTTCAGCTCTCGCTTGCGGTTGTGGTGCCTCTCGAGTTGGTACTTGAGGTCCCTAGACAATTGCTGCATACTGACCCTGAACAAATCCTCCATCAGATCGCCGGCGAGTCGGACGCGCTTGTTGGCGTAGTGGTCCTTGTCGTTCGGATCACGGTTGGTGATGGCCATTTCTAGGACCTGCCTGACGATGCGTCCGAGGAAGATGGCTTTCTTCTCACGGTGATCGGTTGAGGAGCCCAGATGAGGAAGGAGTTCCTTGTCGAGGAGGTTCTGGATTCGCGACTCTCGGTACTCCTTCTGCTGTCCGGCTGCGAACTTCTTCTCGAGCCATGCAATCGCCTCATCCTCTGTCTCGACGGAATACTCTTCGTTGTCCTTGACGTCATTGAGGTTGGCGACGGTGTACTTCATCGCCTCAACTGGGCCTGCGATTGCAGCGAAGATCTCCTGATCGTTCTCCATACCCAGCGCCCGCATGAGGAGTACGACTGGAATCGCCGTAGTGCCGGCGCTTGGAATCTTTACCATCAGCATACCGTCACGTCGCTTCTCGACGTTGATCGGCTTGCGTACGCCGTCACGCTGAGAGAAAATCTTGGCAACCTCAGTCTCGTGAGCGTACTTCTTATTCTTCTCTACGGTGACTCTGTTGGGAGCGAGGTCTTCCATCGAGATGAGTACGCGTTCAGTGCCGTTGATGATGAAGTAGCCACCCGGATCTAGGGGGTCCTCACCCGCCTTCCTAAGAAGCTGGGTCAGGTACTCGCTATCTTCGGCTGAAGTCTGAGGAGATAGTTTCCTGTTCTCGTCGATGTGGTCGGAATGCACGTTGCACCGAGCCGAGCGAACCATGATTGGGAGGTTGCCTATGTGGACTCCTTCTTCCTCGATGTAGCCTAGGCCACCATCGGGTGGGCCATCTATGTCATCCCTGTAGATTCGGAAGTCCAAATACACGGGCGAGAAGTAGGTTAGCTTGCGAATCCTGCACTCCAGAGGAGTAGCGGGGTGCTCGGCACCGTTGGCCTCACGGATGGTCGGATGCCCCAGTCTGATATTCTTGAGGCGCACTATGATTTCCTTGTCAAGCACGTCGAGTTTGATGCAGCCGCCAGCATCCTCTCCACCAGGCAGATCCTCTATTGGTTCGTCCGTCCCTACCCTGATATGACGAATTATCCGCTCCATTCTGCTAAGGCGGCCATCGCCTGATGGGATGGTGTCGTTGTACGACATCAACTGGTGGTTCACTAGGCTCCTCTGCTTGAAGTAACTCTCAACTATTTCCTTCATCTTCTCACCTCATGCGCTCTCTACAATCAACCTGTATGCCGTGCTGGAACCTGCTGAACGACTGTACCTGATTACTCTGAGAATCCTGTTTGCGAGCCAACCTGCTGGGAGCTCATCGTCTCCAACCTCAACTGCTTCTTTGATTGCCTGCACCGCAGGATCAGTGATGAGTATCTTTGGGAGTAGTTCCTTGGCCAGTCGGGTGGTGCCGTCAGCGTTCTCCTGATTCAGTTTCCACGGAGCCAACGCGGCCTCCTCTTCATCAAGGGGAATCAACTCGTGATGCGGGACTAGAATGTGATTGAGTACATTGAACCTGTCATCGCCTTGTGGAATATCAGCATCGAGCAAGGCCTTCCTGGAGATAGTTACCCTACCAGTGCGTGTTCTCTTGCGCGAAGCCATCTGCTCTCTGATTACAGCCATCACATTCTCGAGGTCGGCGTCGCCAGACTCGAGTTCTAGTTTCTTGGCGACCTGATCGACAGTCATGCGCTTGATTGCATCCATGTTCGCATCGTCAGCCAACCGGTGTGCATGCTTCTCGGAGATACCGAGTTCCATCATACGCTTTTTTGTTGAGCTTTTTACTGCCATATCACGCCCCCCTGCCCTGCAAAAACCGTGGTCCTGCAGCGTTATCAGGCGGGCCTGATGGGATTTGAACCCACGGCCGTCCGGTTAAAAGCCGGATGCTCTACCTGACTAAGCTACAGGCCCATAGCAAGTGCTGGGCTTTCTGCGGATTGAGGGGGGGTAGAAGAACATTACTGAAACGGCATGGCTACGCTCCGCAGGGCCGCGACTCCTCCTAATGGGGGCGGAGATGTCGAATCGACGTCGGAGGCCTGAACGAATAAAGGTTTTCAGAATATACCGGTAGTGGAGGTTTAGATGCACGAAGAACACCGTCGGCCCCCTCTCGGAGCAAAAGGCAAATCGACGTTATCCAAATTTGAAATCGGGAGTGCTGGTCCGTGGGAAATAACAATCCCACACACGGTCTACCCGCCCCGTGAAGACACCGCCCTGCTAGGCCGGGCGCTACTACAGCTGTCTGGTCGCTGTGGCCGGGCGGTCGAGATTGGGTGTGGCAGTGGAGCGCTCTCTATCCTACTCGCCTCAATAGGCTGGAGGGTTACTGCATGTGATGTCAACCCGTTTGCTGTGGCAGCGGCTAGGGGTAATGTGGAGAAAGCCGGTTTCGCAGACATGGTCAGTATCGATGAAGGTGGTCCTGGGGAGCCGGAGTGGGAATTGCAAAAAGGTGTTGATCTAGTAGTGTGGAACCTCCCCTACTTGGATCCTCCAGAAAACGATAAGGCCTCCCTCGAGCATATCGAGGAGGCTTCGATGTCTGATCTCCCAGGAGGTTGGTCGGATAAGCTTCTAGAGGTCATGGACGATGAGTTGATTGATCCGAGTTGCCTAGTAGTTCTGCTTCATCGCACCGATCCCGACAGTCGCAGCAAACCCGACAGTTGGATTCGGAACGGATGGTCCTGCCGGCAACTGAACAGCATGAGGTTGGCTGACGAGAGGCTTGAGGTGCTGTGCTACTGGAGATCGGGAGCAGGAGAGTCTGCCATGATCATGACTGAGTGTGAATCGACAATGGACGAGGCCAAACGGCTCATTAATGGGGGCTGGCAGAGGGTGCTTTCTCTCTCGCAGACCTCCGGTCGAGGTAGGAGAGGGAGTTCGTGGCAGACCCAAGAAGGAGGACTGGCATGCACTTGGGTCCTTTCTGGCGGGACTCTAGAACGGCACTCTCCTGGACTCATACAGACCTCGGTCGGTGCCGCAGTTTCAGATGCCTTGGGCTGTTATGTCAAATGGCCAAACGACTTGGTGACCGAAGATGGTAGGAAACTAGGGGGTGTACTCGTAGAAGGGAATTCGGAGGATGATGGCATCAGAGTTGGTATCGGACTCAACAAGCGGGACAGCGTTATCGATGGAATGACTGTAGCCGGATGGGGTGAGTTCGTCGGAGAGAAAACAGCAATCGAGGTCTTCGATATACTAGATTCGGCTATCTCGTCACTCTTCGAGGAGCACTCTCTTGTACCTCCCGTAGAAGAGGAAGAGTTGGTAGCACTGTCTTGGAAGAGCCTAGCAAGATCGCTTTCAACAGGAGTGGCCCTCAAATCTAAAGGGTCACCCACGAGAGCAGTTGGTTTGAGTTCAGAAGGCCATCTGTTAATCGAGTTCGATGGATTGGTCGCAACGATTGATGATATCAACACACTCGACTGGAATCCTATTACGTGAGCCCTTTCTTGCCTATTCCAAGCCTCTCTCTGACCAACTTTATCTTCCCCGATCTCGTAATCGTGCAGCAGCCCTCGTCAGAGTTGATTCGAGAGGTGGCTGCTTCGCAATCGTTCAGGGGCACTCTTACTATAGCTCCCACAGAGCCATCAGACTCTATGTAGTGGTCGTATAATCTCCAGTGTAATCCCTCAAGGAGCCGCCCTAGGATTTCCTCACAAGACTCACGACTCGTCTCCCGCGAACTGATTCTCACTCCTATCCACCTGCGCTTACCCCTAGCAGCCTTACGGAGTCCTGCCATGACTGGTGGACAGGGCGACCCTTAATCGAGTTGGTCAAAGACCGCTAACTACTGCGACCAGCCTGATTCGCCCCATCATCTCGTCACTTGCCCTTGCTCCCATGATTACCTGACAATCAGGATCGAGAGAGGAGACAAATGCCTCTGTAACCTCATTCAGATGGGCTAGAGTCATGTCAGGACCTCCCTCTACCTGTATCATGCAGCCTTTGGCACCATCAACTCTGAGGTCAGACAATGGTGACTTGCGTGCCTCGCCGACCACCTTGTCTGGCCTGTCAGTGGTCCCAGTTCCGACAATCAGAGTGGCGTTTCCAGGCCTGTTGATTACTGTCCTGAGATCCATCAGATCGAGGTTAATCTTTCCTACCTTGGCAAGAGTAGTTACCAGTCCTTCAATCAATTCACTAATCCAGCCTGATCCTGCCCTCCAGTCATCGTCCCTGTGTCGTGCCTGCCATGCCAACCTCTCCATACTGACTCTGATACAAACGTGAGAGTTCTCTTCTAGAGCTTGAATTGCGGTCTCGGCAATCTTGCACCGTAGGGGCTGTTCGGCGAAAGGCAGACCTGCGATGGCGATTACGAGACAGTCGTTCTCATACGCCAGAGAAGCCAATTCGGCCGAGGCACCCGAGCCCATCCCTCCTCCGAGTCCCGTCATAATGACTACGAGCTCAGCCTGCTCAAGTAAGGGAGATATAGAGTCAATGCCGTCCCTGAGGCGGTGAGCTGCCAGCGCAGGAAGAGCGGCAGTTCCCCGGCCGTCGCCGCCTGCATCGAGGTGCAGGCAGTGTGCTGCTGAGGCTCCAGCGAATGAAGCCTCATCAGCGTCTATGAGCAGCAAGTCAGCCAGTTCGGAGCATTTCGTATGAGCCCTCTCGGCCCATGTGCAACCTATTCCTCCGACGCCGGCAACGAGAATCGCGCCCTCGTCCATGCGACACCCCTCGTGGCAGGAGCCGTTTAGAATGTGCTCAATCATAAGTGAGGAGGCGTTGGTATCTCCTTCTCTCATCTCGTGCCCATGCATTGTCCGGCTCAATCTGCAATACGCGTTCGTAGTACTCGATGGCCTTCTCCCATTCTGACAGATAACGACCATGCATGTGACCAAGATTATTGAGTACTGGAACGCAATCGGAATCTCCCTCCAATAGTTCCATCAAGATGGATTCAGCGTTATTTATATCCAGCATCTCCATGTGATTTTCTGCCTCTTCAAGGCGCTGCAACTGATCCTCGGAGAGACGGTAGACATTACGCCATTGAGGCCCTGACATAGATGCTGCTGAGAGCACTATCGTTTGAGGTTTCGCGAATATCTAATGAGTGCCGGTAGAGGAGGAGATGCGGGTCCTTCCGAAAGAGGGAAACTGGAACGTTAATATCCCTATCCAAGGTGGCTTCGTCCGTACCTTGAGGTGTTAGCGTGAGCAGGTTTGCAGCATACTCTCAAAGAGCCCTCATACTTGGGCTAATTGCCTTGCTCATAGCAGGAGGGACACAGGCGTCGCACCTCGGTATCGGAGGTAATGCCAACGGCGACGGAGATGTTTCCATAGCGGGATGCACTTGCCATAACGAGAACTCCGATAACTCTGTGACTATAATAATCGAGGGATTGCCCTACCACTACGAGGCAGGAATTCAATATAATCTAGTCATCCAGTTAATCGGAGGCCCCGATATAGACACCTCCTCAAACACTGGTGGATTCTCGATGATGGTCAGTTTGGGAGCTCTCAGTGCTGGAGAAGGATTCGAAACAATGGTCCAAAACTGGGAGGATGACCCGACTAGGTTAACTCATACAAACTCAGGATCGCAAACGGAAGATAGGAGTTGGCAAGTTGTCTGGACTGCCCCCTCTTCAGGAGAAGGTGTAGTCACGATGTGGCTCGCGGGGAACACGGTAAATGGCGATCAGATACCCAGTGTTTTAGACAAGTGGAATAGACTCACTACTACTGTCGATGAGGGCGTTGATAATGGAAGGACTCGGACGATCTTCTCCGGAAACGGTGAGATTGAGCCTCCGGCCCCTGCCGAGCATGGCGTAGATATCCACGAAATGGGTGCTGGACTCAGGGCGCACTGGCTCGGCTTGCTGGGATTCGCTGCGGTAATCATCGTCCTGCTCTTCTGCGGGTTGTTTCTCCGTTACGGGTTCTCCAGGCACTATGTAGGGAGGAGTAATCTTCTACGCCTCAGAATCAAGCATCTTCGAAGAGGTGATCAACTGTGAAAGAAGACATCGTGATGAAGCTGCTCAGACAGGTAGAGTCGGGCGAGGTCAGTGTAGAGGACGCGCGCGCTGCTCTCGAGGACACCGTGCTGACAGTAGAGGAATTCAGTGCTGCCGTCGACCATGGAGTGTTCAACGAGCCTGAGATGGGCACGGTCGTGCGAGCCTCTGTCTCGCCCTTCGGCGACTCCATACTGATTCTACTGTTGTCTCTTTGGGGTGTCTTGTGGAGTCTATACTGGGCAGGGGCGTTGACCTATGGGCTATTCAACGAGTGGGACCAGCAATCACTGTCATTCCATATGGGTATGCTCATGCTGACTATAATCATCCTAGGCATGGTCTACCTGAAGTTCGTGATGCCTGACGTTGTCATAGTCAAGCATAGAGGTAACAAATACATCACTTCGAATGACCCTGGGGGATGGAGACAGTACGAGGTGTGATGATGGCAAGAAGATTCAGGCTCAGACCCGTTCCCGGCGAAGCTAGTGCTGCTTCGGAGGCGCCGAACATGATCGATAGGAGAGAGTTCATGCGCCACTCTTTCAACACCGCTGCGGGTGTCATCACTATGGCAAGTATTGGCGCTATCGGCTTCGCATCTCTTCTGATGGGGCAGTCTGATGCGGACGGCGGAGACTCGTCTGTGCGCTTCTGGGTGCCTACCGGGGCCGAGGATTCCTCTTGGTACGGTGACTTGCACCTTGAGCAGATGGACTTCCAGTCCTTCGTCGATGCAGCTGCAACCTCGACTACCGGGATGGCAGGGGCTTCTGGAGTTTGGTCCGGCCTCCCTGTCAATGTGATTTATGTCCCTCACGATGAGAACTCTCGGTCCGCACCAGAGGAGAACAAGCCCCAGTTCCAGTTCATGGACGGTTACAACGAGAGCGGGGCCTACGTGGGATCTGGTTTCGAGGTCAACGAGAATCCTGAATACGAGGCCCTTTCGATTCATGACAACATGATTATCATATTCTCAAGGTGCCCACACTTGTGCTGTATCCCGGGTTGGCAGTTGGTTGCAAATGACTTCACCAGTGACCAATGGAGCCCTGGTGGTGCTGATGCTGGCGGCAACAAGCTGTTTTGTATATGCCACTCCAGCAGGTACGACCCCACAGTCATCGAGAAGAATCGTAACAGGAACAGGACCAACGGCACCGAGTTCGACTTCATAGGAGTCAAGAGAACCGGGGGTCCCGCGCCGGTTGGTATGCCATTGATTCCATTTGAGGTCAACGGAGGAATCATCGAGGCCCTCGACGACTTCAAAGATTGGTACACATTTTGTGAGTAGGTGAGTTAATGATTCAGTTCTGGTTCCTGTGGCTTTTCATTGCCATTGTTGTGGTCCTCGTGGCCTTCACACTGCGCAAGGAGAGGGACGACATGCCGAGAACCGACATCCTGCGGGCCGTAGAGACCAGTGCAGGCAGCATGGGCCTCGCAGAGAAGGGTTTCCTATGGGCATTCTCCTGGCTCGATACAAGATTCCGAATCCAAGACTACTGGGGGATGAGCAAGGATGCATACCACCACATGCACAGGCAGATGCCGCTGACACACGCTGAGAAGTACAAGTTGCGCATCATCTGGTACTGGTATCCTCTGTACTGTCTCGGAGGGATCTCTTTCCTCGCCTTCGTCATACTGGTGATTTCAGGAACGGTACTGGGGCTGTACTACGTCCCGGGAGGAGATGGAACTCCCTCTCCTGCTTACCTCAGTATGGAGTTCATCATGGTCGATTTACCATTCGGCTACATCATGAGGTCGATACATCACTGGACAACTCACTTCATGGTGGCCTCAGTGTTCCTGCATATGTGCAGAGTATACTTCACCGGAGCGTATCGCAACCCACGTGAGTTGAACTGGCTCATCGGGGTCGCATTGATGTTCTTCACCATCTTCTTTGGCTACTCCGGCTACCTGTTGCCTTGGGACAGTTTAGCTTTCGGAGCAGCCACCATAGGCATCAACATGGCCAGTTCAACTCCCTTAGTGGGGAGTTGGATGGCCAAGGCATTGTTCGCGGGCACCACCCTGTCCGGTCAGACGGTGACGAGGATGTACTTCCTGCATGTCTTCATTCTCCCTGTCCTAGTGACTGGCCTGATTCTAGCGCACCTATTCATCGTCTGGGTACAGGGTATCGCGGAGCCGCATTGAAGTGATAGTATGGGGATGATAGATAGATTCGGGAGGATTGCTGACACCTACATCAGCGAGAGAGACCAGTTGCTAGAGGCTGATGAGGAGAGGCGGCGGGTGTTCGTCGGTCATGCCTTTTGGCCGACCGAGATTATCCGCGACAGCATCATCCTAGCAGCGATGATGGCAGTGATCTCGTTCTACTCATGGATTATCCCCCCTCCACTCCACAGTGCGGCTGACCCGTTCGCTCAGGCCGGATTCGTCTTTCCAGACTGGTATGTACTGTTCTCGTATGGATACTTGAGGTGGGGAGAGTACCTGCCTCAATTCATCATTCCCGCGGGACCGATTGGGGACTTCTTCGGCTCACCGGTTATCGCTTGGAACGCTGGTTGGTGGGGCTCGGCCTTGACAGGCATCCCCGTTGGCCTGTTGGCACTTCCTCCGTTCATCATCGGAAAGAGGGAGAAGAGGGGTGTCGAGGACCCTTGGTTCGCCACTGCTGGAGCTGTTTATCTGGCTCATGTGTGGTTCATCTCCGTATTCTCAATCAACATCTTCCTCGACCTCTACTCAAAGGATCTTAGCAACTATTGCTGGTCAGACTCCCACAACTACCTGTTCTGCGGACGGCAGGCCCCTTGGACGGCTGATGTATTCAACGCCATACCATGGGTGTTGACAGGTATATTCGTATTCGCCGTGTTGTACTTCGGCGTGAGGTGGTTCGTACTGAACTCAATTGGTGCGAGACTCTCGCCGATTATCGGTAGACAGATTGCAATCGGCACCATCGTGGCTACCGTAATCATCTCAGTAGTGACATGGCCCATCTATGACAGTGGCTTCTGGGACTATGGGGGCCTCGGTGCGATGGACGAATTAGAGGATCTTGATGGGCTACGGGCGCAGCCCTCGGATACTCTTGTGCACCAAGACAAGGGTAATGTATGGACAGAATGGGAGGATGACTGTCTGCCATACTCAGAGACACAGGGCTTGGCAGTGTGGGATGGTTTCGACTTCGAACATGATGATCCCAGCGACTGGTGCGTGATAGCAGCAGCGAATTGGGCTGATTGGGGAATCTACCAACCGACCAAGAAGGCCATCATAGACTTTGCAGGAGACAATGGGCATGCTGACGCCGAGATTGGGAGAAACTCCGGTGGCTCAATCACTACATACTCAGGGAATGCAGATGAATCGTCAATAGCAATCACCGATAGCAGCACATTTGAAGTCGAAAATCTCGGAGTTGCCAGTGTCCCTGCAGATGTGAGTTGCACGTTCCGAACGGTTTACACAGATACGGGTGATTCCGCTCGTAATGCAGGCATCCACTCACAGAGTATCAAACTCCTAGACTCCTCTGGGTCGATTCTGTGGGAGAACGAGGGTGGTTTGTGTGAGTCAACTACGATTTACCTGTCTACTGGATCGAGTTACACAGTCAGTTTCTCATTCAATTCAGAGGGTGTCAACGAATCTATTTCTATGGCCACGGACTTCTCGGCAGTGGCCCATCAGCCTCTCCTACTCAGCGACGACGGCACGGCTATGGTTAGGTCTGAATCGTCTCTAAGCCTTGATGAGTTGACTGCACTCTCCTTTGACAACCCAACTTACCACAAGAATCCGAAGGGGCTCGATGCCAAGCTGATCTACAGTCTGTCCATCCCCTGTCTCGGTGTGGGCGCGATTGTGTTCCTAGTCATGCGTAGCATGGCCCGAGGATATGAGTGGGAAATGAACAAGTGCTACGGTTGCGACCTGTGCGACGACGCCTGCCCGGTTAGACTGTTCAACGCCGGTGACAAACTGAACATCATCTACAACACCTGGAACAATGAAGATGACGGTGTTCCTCTGTACTCGTGCCTGACCTGCACTGCCTGCACCAATGCCTGCCCACAGTTGGTGGACTACGATTCCTACATCGACATTCGCAGAAACCTCATCGTCGGCGGCCCACCGGCCACCGAGATTCCGCACACACTGCTTCAGGCTGTGTTGGCTGCTGAGGCCGAGGAAGATGCTGACGAGGCCTTTGTCTCGATTGAGGATTACCCGATAGACTCCAACGTCGGCTACTACCCGGGGTGCGTCGACTACATCGATCAGGAGATGGTCTTCAGTCATGTAAACGAGGGCGAGATGAATCTCGGCGAGACCACCACTGCGGCCTTCACCCTCTTCGAGGAGATGGGTGAGGACGTCACTTACCTAGGTCGTGACTTCCTGAAGTGCTGTGGCCACGACCAGAAGTGGCAGGGTCTGTCAGAGGTCTTTGAGAAACTGAAGGCCTACAACCAGAAGAAACTAGGTGAAAGCGGCATTGACACTCTAGTCACCTCGTGTGCCGAATGCTTCCGAACTTTCGCTCTGGATTACGAGTTGGATGGTATGAAGGTCATGCACACCACCGAGTACCTAGTCGAGAAGGGGTTCGACATGGACTTGTCCATGGACGAGGACGTCACCGTAACCTACCACGACCCATGTCGCCTCGGGCGTCAAATGGACCTCTACGACAAACCTCGCGATTTGGTCAAGTCGGTCGAGGGAGTAAGTCTCGTGGAAATGGAGCACCACGGCGAAGATGCATTGTGCTGCGGTGTCTCCAGTATGATGGCCTGCAACGAGAACAGTAGGGCTCTGCGCCTACAGCGCTTCGACGAGGTGAAGGCGACTGGGGCAGAAGTGATGCTTACAACCTGCCCTAAGTGCGTGGCGCATTTCGAGTGCCTCAAGTTTGAGGGCGATCCACGTCACGACTTCGAGATTCTCGACGTTGTCAGTTTCCTCGCCCGCCAAGTGAACTCTAGGGAATAGCTACGAATGCATAGCATGCAGAGATTACTGCCAAAGTCCCACGCCATCCAGCCATAGTGTCAAGGTGGCGGAGAGAAGCATACATTGAGAATGTGGGGCGCTAGTTGCCGGGCGTGACAGAGATACCCGACCTGCTAGTCCGGCGGGCCGCCGAGCAGAGACGCATCCGGATGATGCTCGATTCGATGAGAGCGGGAGAGGAAGCCAAGATCAAGGGAGGGGAGGACGCTGTCGCATGGGTCAAGAAGGAACTATGCATAGGTTGTGACCAGTGTACTATAGTCTGCGATGATAATGCCATTGAGCTTTACGACACCCCGCTCGCAAGTCCGATTATGCAAGTAGAAGTGAATCGCAAAGCTAGAATCCTGAGGGATGATTGTACGGGATGCAAGTTGTGTGTTTTAGGCTGTCCGACCGATGCGATAATCATGATTGACAGGTAGGAATAGTCGTGGAAGATAAGGAGCCGTTGAGATTCGGGGCTGAGTTCGGGCCTAAGAGGAGCAGTCGCTCCAGCGGTGTCTCCCTTTCGACCTTCAAGACCCTAGTATGGGTGTCCAACCTAGGCGGTCTGGTTTTGTTCGTGATTGGCCTCGAACTAATGGTGGTGATGCAGTCATTCTACCTAGGCCTCGTCTGCATAGTGGCGGGGATAATCATCGCACTGTTCCCCTCGAACTACGAAATAGTGGGAATGGATGACATTGCTATCGGAGACGAAGATGGCGAGTCTGAGGGAGAGGCTAGGTAGTTCGATGGAAGTAGGGATCAGGGCGATCGCCACCCCTCTAGGTAGAATGATTGTCGCGGCCAGTGAAGAGGGAGTCTGTAGACTTGAGTGGAGCGGGGAGCCAGAGAACGAGTCTATGGTGGGCAGACACCACGTGGAAACAGCCAAAGGATGGGTGAAAGCTTTCTTCCAGAAGCGCAAAGCCCCCGTTCCCGTGCTCGACATAGGGAGCCTTACTGCGTTCCAGAGAAAGGTCCTCGGGACTCTCCCAGAAGTTGCACCCTTCGGCGAGGTGATTAGTTACGGTAATCTGGCTCTAGCAGCAGGCTACGAAAACTCCAGCAGAGCTGTCGGCTCAGTCATGGCTGGCAATCCATGGGCCCTGTTGATTCCCTGTCACAGAGTGGTTCGCAGAGACGGTGCTTTAGGGAACTACAGCGGCTGCAACGGCCCTGAGACCAAGGCATGGTTGCTCAAGCACGAAGGCAGGAAGTTGGAACTCGATTTACGATTGGCAAGATAGTTACTAGGGCCAATCACTAACATCCTCAAGAAGTTCCATTATTGGCTTAGTAGCCCGTTGTTGAGGATTCCCTGTCAGGTGAATCGAGTGGAACAGCCTCATCCCTATGGCCATCTCAGGCTGGTCAGCGAGTTGCTCGCTCAGTCGGCCGTATCCCTTGGCCCACTCGGTGGCATGGGGAGTCAGTTCCTGTATTAGCGAAGACACCAAATCTGGAGCTGTTGCTGTTCCAGCCGGGAGTTTTGGGCGCCTCACGGTAATCTCCGGGAGGTCGGTCAGGGAAGCCGCCTCACGCAGAGCGAGTTTTTCCGTATCCGCAGAGAGTCTCCACTTCATCGGTAGCCTGTTGGACACGGCCCTATGCTGCGAACTCAGGAAAGGAACCCTTACTTCCATGCCCTGAGCCATGCTATGCCTATCAGCTAGACGCAGTTGGAAGTTCGATAACTGGCCCCTGTCAAGTTCGAATTGCAGAGTAGTGCTCAAGTCTTTGAAATGGTGTTCGGGGGCTATCTTGGTATTGAGCCAAGGCTCCCCCGGGCCGTGCTCGATACCAGAGGGATCGAAACCCCCTGCCAGAGAGAGCCTGTTCGATACCAGTCGTGAGTGTTCATCCAGATCGCGGTATCGCGCATAGCCCGCATGAAGTTCGTCTGCCCCCTGACCACAAAGTCCCACAGTCACTTGCTTTGACATCTCCTCAAACAGAGTCTGCCAGAACAGTACGGTGATGTCGAGATCCTCTCCGCTGGCAACGAAGCGAGGGAGGCCCTTCCAAAACGCGTCCTCTTCGATTATCTTGGTGTGATGTTCCAGATCATGATGCTGAGCAACCATCTTGGAGGCAACGAAATCTGGATTATCCTCACTACTAGCTACAGTCCAGCATTCTGGGACCGGTTTCCCCGAACTCTGAGAAACCTGATGAGCGAGTGCAGCCACCAAGCTCGAATCCAAACCCCCCGATAGCACAATTCCTATTGGGACGTCGGACATCATCCGGTCCTCGAGGCCATCTCGGAAACTGTCAAGGAGAATTCGAGCTTGGACTGACGGATCCCAGTGTTCCGTAGGTGAGATGATGTCCCTAGAGTATCTACAGACTCCATTCAGAATTGCTCTGCCATCATCGTCCAAGGACCAAGACTCGATTGTCCCTGGGGCTACTTGTGTGACGCCGAGGAAGAGGGTCGTCATATCCATCGAATACTCGTAGGCGAGCCTGACGGCGAGAGCGTCAATGTCCGGTCGGGCTATGAATTCAGGATGGGCATGAAACGCCTTGACTTCCGAAGCGAACAGAAGCGTACCGTCGGGTAGCAGTGTTCTGAGCAGTGGTTTAACGCCCATTGGATCCCTGCTCAGAAGTAGTTCTCTTCTCACTGGATCCCAGAGGGCGAAGCCCCATATCCCATTCAGCAGGGAAACCCATCTGGCGTGGTCTGCAGTTGAATCGCGACTGGAGTATCCTGTAGCGAGCATAGCATTCCTGTGTGCTGCTAGAACAGTCTCGCTGTCTCCTGAAGTGCGCCACGGATAGGTATTGCATCGAGAGCGTAGTTCCGATTGGTTGTATATCTCTCCATTCTGCACTAATACTGCCCCGTGGTCCGATCCGATGGGCTGCGAAGAGCCCTCAAGATCGACTATCGACAGCCTAGCATGACCGAATGCCACGGCTCCGTGTTCGAGTTCGTCGTAGAATCCACCCCCTCCGTCGGGCCCCCTATGACTAAGGCAGGCTGCCATCGCCAGAGCAGTTTCCTGATCTGCATTTCCGAGCATGCCAGTGATGCCGCACACGAATATGCGAGAAACAATCCCGTCATTATACTATGCAGGGGGCAATCAGAAGTACACCACGAAGATAGCGAACGAAACCAGTGAAGCTAGGGTCCATATCAGAACATACGTGTTTTGAGATAAAGGGGAATCTATGATGTCCCCTCTCGAACCCTCATCTGACATGCTAACGCACTGGCCAGATGAAACCGGATTGTAAAGATGACGGGCTGAGACTCACAAGAAAGGGCTGAGCATCAGTAGGGCGGCGAGAGGGAAGAGGATCATCGTCGCATTGTCATCGATGTACTTGACCCTCGGCAGTTCCCCTAGGACTGTGAGAGGGGCTAGGAGGATGCATATCCACAGCGGAGTCCCAAGCCAAAAACTGCATCCGACCCATATGACAAACGAAACTGCTAGACCTATGGTTATTGCTAGTCTCAAATCTTGCTTCTGGCGCTTTATCTCACCCATCAAGGGGTCGACGAACGTAAGGCCGAAAATCAGCGGGATACCGTAAATTCCGGATTTAATCCCGGTACCACTCGAGAATGGTTCCATGCCTGTAATCAGAAGAGTTAGGCAGACTGCGAAAGCACCCCATGCGAGGGCCGAAATCTGCTTGGATTCATACTCCCTCTGACCGACAATGACGATTCCGAACTGCAATCTGATGGTTTCGATGACGAGAATCATGAGGAAGACGTAACTAACCAACTCATCGAGTCCGACTGAGAAATAGCCTGCGACATCATCCCCACGGGTGTAGTATACTAGTGGAATAGCTGCCATCGATACATGTGTAAGGCGCCTGAACGCATGGCCACCGAACCCTCCGACTGAATGTTCCACGTGATCGATGTCGAAATTAGTCTCTGATTCACCCATCCCAGAACCTCTCCTGACTTACTATTTCAGCGATTCCACAGCCTCATCGAGCGTTATACTTCCGGTTTCAACAGCATACAGCACCTCATTTATCCTAGGGTGGTCGAGGAGGCGGGAATCCCACAACGAGAGCAGCCTCTCCCTAGTTCTAAGACGCCCCCTTAGATTAGATATCGAGCATGCCTCAATTTCCTCCAGCAACTCATCCACTCCTGACCCGTCATGTGCCGAAACCAAGTGGACTTGGGGCTGCGAACCCTGACTCAGCCCGAGAGCAGAGCGCACTGAATCTGCGGCATGATGGGAATTTGGCATATCTGATTTGTTAATCGCGATGACATCTGCCAACTCCATGATACCGGCCTTCTCAGCCTGCACAATGTCCCCTCTGTCAGGTCCGTCCACCAGAAGCACCCGGTCAGCGAAGGCGACGATTCGGATCTCTGATTGGCCTGCGCCGACTGTCTCGATGACTATCCTGCTCCAGCCACATGCAGCTAGGCATTCGATCATTGGAGAGAGGCGGGAAGCCATCCCTCCTGGATGGTTCCTAGTGGCCAATGATCTGACGAAGACAGAGTCACTTGAATCGGTAGCGCCCATCCTCATTCTGTCTGCGAGTAGAGCGCCGCCACTGTTCGGTGACGACGGGTCGACGGCCAGAACGGCGACTTTTTCTCCTCTGTCGATCCACTTTGAAATCAGCCTGCCTATCAATGATGACTTGCCGACTCCTGGAGGCCCAGTGACTCCGAGTGTCCAAGGGTCTTGCGGGCCCATCTCAAAACTGGCACCGTCCTCGATGGCCGTGAGAATCTTGGATAAATCTCTGCGGTTTCCTGAAAGTGCCGAATTCAACAACTCGAAGTCATTCAACCCCATCGCCATCCAGAGTTCTCCCCTATTCCTACCGACTGCCCCGACTCAATTCGCTGGGATGTAGTCTCGAGGAAATCTAGAATCTCAGAGGTACGCGTGCCCGGCCCGAATATGGCCCGGACCCCTTGGTCATGAAGCGAATCGTGATCGCCAGAGGGGATGATGCCACCAGCGAAGACTACTACCTCAGAGAGTCCTTCGTCCCTGAGTCCGTTACAGATTGCAGGAACGAGGACCTCGTGAGCTCCTGAAAGAGTGGAAAGTCCGAGAGCCGTGGCGTCCTCATCCATTACGATTCTGACGATTTCCTCTGGTGTCTTACGCAGTCCGGTGTAAACAACCTCGTGGCCACCGTCCCTGAGAGCTCGGGCGATGACTTTCGCCCCCCTGTCGTGACCATCGAGCCCGGGTTTAGCAATCACGATACGCATTTCGACGAAACTGGGAGTTGGAAGACAGCCTTCAAGCAACCGATGACGCGTGAGACTAGCGGCATCCCTAACGGGAATGCTCATTGGCGTGGTTTTCCTACCTTCGGGTACATGACCGAGTCTGATGAGCGCGTCGAAGAACTCCGCCGCAGGAAAGCGCACGCCGAAGGCGGTGGGGGTCAGGCTCGCGTATCGGCGCAACACGCCAAGGGCAAGCTGACGGCTAGGGAAAGAATCGAGTTGCTGCTCGACGAAGATTCGTTCATGGAGGTTGACACACTTGTGGAGCACAGATGCAGGGATTTCGAAATGGACCGTAACGTGATACCTGGAGATGGAGTGGTCTGCGGACACGGTACGATTGGAGGTAGGACGGTGTACTGTTTCGCTCAAGACTTCACGGTCTATGGGGGATCTCTCGGAGAGATGCATGGACTGAAGATATGCAAGATTCTGGACATGGCCCTCAAGACGGGCGCTCCAGTCATAGGCCTGAATGACAGTGGAGGAGCTAGAATCCAAGAAGGGGTCGCCAGCTTGGGTTCGTATGCTGAGATTTTCTTCAGGAATGTCAGAGCCAGCGGAGTCATCCCCCAGATTTCGGTAATTATGGGGCCGTGCGCAGGGGGGGCAGTATATTCTCCAGCAATTACGGACTTCGTAATTATGGTAGATCAGACATCTCACATGTTCATCACCGGACCGGAGGTAATCAAAACGGTGACTAACGAGGAGGTCACGTTCGAGGACTTAGGGGGTGCTTCAACTCATGCTACTAAGTCAGGAGTGACTCATTTCACAGCGAGCGACGACGAAGAAGCACTGAATATCGTGAGAGATCTCGTGGGGCTGATTCCATCCAACAATCTCGAAAATTCACCTGTCGTTGCAACGACAGATCCTCATGACAGGGCATGCGACGAGTTAGACTCACTTGTCCCTGATGATCCCAGTCAGCCATACGACATCGTTACTGCTGTCGAATCTGTGCTGGACGATGGGGGCTTCCTAGAGGTTCAGGCCGATTACGCACGTAACATAGTAGTCGGATTCGGGCGCCTTGGAGGACATACTGTTGGGGTGGTCGCGAATCAACCCAAAGTGCTAGCAGGGTGCCTCGACATCGACGCTTCAATCAAGAGTGCGAGGTTCGTCCGATTCTGTGACGCGTTCAACGTGCCGCTCCTGACATTCGTCGATGTGCCCGGATTCCTTCCGGGAGCAAGCCAAGAGTGGGGTGGCATCATCAGACATGGGGCCAAACTACTCTATGCATATGCCGAAGCCACCGTGCCAAAACTCACTATCATTACCCGAAAGGCGTACGGAGGCGCTTACGACGTGATGTCTTCCAAGCACATCAGAGGCGACTACAACATAGCCTGGCCGACCGCTCAACTGGCAGTTATGGGGGCTGACGGCGCAGTCCAGATAATTCATCGCCAGAGAATTCAGACTTCCGGAAATCCGGAACAGGAGAGGGAGAGGTTAGTTGATGATTATGTGGAGACATTTGCCAATCCTTACAGGGCTGCTGCGCTCGGATACCTCGACGATGTTATCCAACCATATCAGAGCAGGGCTGTCCTAATTCGCGCCCTAGGAGCATTACTGGAGAAGGAGGAGATTCGTCCTGCTAGGAAGCACGGCAACATCCCCCTGTGAGGAGTGAGAATGGTGAAACGCGCGGACAGAGAAGCCAAGTTACTGGCTGCAGCCATGGCTGCTGTATTGTTAGTAGCCGATGAAGGTGAGGCTGTGGGACCTACTGGACAGAGAAAATCAGGAGATCCGTGGTCCCGCGATCACCGTCGGGTGCTGATCGGTAGACGCAACCTGTTCCGCGCGCGCACGCGACGGAGCACCCCGAGGTGAGCCGATGAGTGAGAAGAGGAAAGTCACCGTAGATGGAGAGGAGTTTGAGGTCGACATCGAGAGAGATGGTGAAACTTGGAAAGTACGAGTCGGCGGTCGAGAGTTCTCGATTCAAGTTGACAGTGGAGTGCCGGGCGAGGTAACAAGACGTTCAACTAGGCGGGGCAGAAGAAAGAATCGATCTGGAACCATCTCATCCTCTATCCCTGGGAAGGTCGTGTCCCTACACGCAGCAGTGGGTGACCGGGTCGAAGAAGGAGAGGTCCTACTCATCCTAGAGGCCATGAAGATGCAGAATGAGATTCAAGCTCCCATTCCAGGGACTGTCAGCGAAGTTAATTGTGAATCAGGAGATAGTGTCGAGGCAAATGCGCCGCTCGTCATTATCGAGCCTTTTGACGAATCTGTGTGATGATTCACAGAGTTCAAGAGTGGTGATTGACAGGGTTGTTCGTGCCGAAGTGCGATTATCCGAAGTGTGTGAATCAGGGTGAACAAATTAGTCGCCTATCACCCGAAGGATTCCTAGTGGCCACTGGGAGCAAAGCATATTCATTCAGAGAGGCCTATAGGAGATTCCACTACTGCAAAGAGCATCACGACGAGCTCATGACTTCGGTGTGGAACCGCGTCAGGGATGCGGAGGACAAGGGCGACGATCACGTTGCTCCTACAGCGATATGAGCGGTAGGTTCATCGAATCGGCACCTACAGTAAGTTCGTGGATTCTTACGTCAGTCATCTCGAATGCGCTTACACTGGTCAACACTACTCTGCCGACGGCCTCCATTCCGTCTCCGATGTTGGCAAACCGCTTATTGTCAGGTATGACCTTGATAGACTGGGCAGAGAAATCAGCAGGGCTGATATTGAGGGCTCCACAGAACCAGGTTTCTGGAGATACTCCCCTCTACTCCCGGTAGCAAAACCCGAAGACCGTGTCTCACTGGGTGAGGTCATCACTCCCTTGGTCAAACTCGAGAGATCTGCTCACCTGATTGGTGCTGCACCGGGAAAAGTGATTGTCAAGGACGAGTCGCGATTACCCACTGGTTCGTTCAAAGCTAGAGGGCTGGCACTAGCGGTTTCCATGGCCAAGCAACTAGGAGTCGTGCACCTCGCTGTTCCGACAAACGGCAATGCCGGCTCGGCACTTGCGGCATATGCCAGCAGAGCTGGCATCAGGGCCACGGTTCTGTGCCCTGATAACACGCCCGAAATCAACACTCGGGAGACCGAGGCACAGGGAGGCGATACACATCTTGTCAACGGCCTGATTGGGGACTGTGGTAAGATAATCGCAGAGGGTTCCGATGATGTTGGTTGGTTCGCGGTCTCAACTCTGAAGGAACCTTACCGCATCGAAGGGAAGAAGACCATGGGAATTGAATTGGCTGAACAGATGGGGTGGCAATTACCTGATGTCATTTTCTACCCCACTGGCGGTGGAACCGGACTTATTGGGATGTGGAAGGCTTTTGCAGAATTGATTGAATTGGGCTGGATAGACTGTGAATTGCCCCGGATGGTAGCTGTTCAGTCGACTGGATGCGCCCCCATAGTCAAGGCCTGGGATGAAGGTGCAGAGTTCGCTGAGTTCTGGGAGAACGCCGAGACAGACGCCTCGGGAATCAGAGTGCCTGCGGCCCTCGGGGACTTCATGATTCTGAAGGCCGTGCGTGAGTCAGGGGGCTTTGCCATCGCTGTCAGCGACGACGAGATACACAGCATGGTAGAAGGAATAGGACAAGAGGATGGATTGCTGATGTGCCCTGAAGGGGCGGCGACTGCTGCTGCATGTAAATCCGCACTAGATAGGGGATTGATTGGCGTAGATGACACCGTCGTCCTGTTCAACACCGCTACCGGCCTGAAGTACCCTCTGCCGGAGGTGACCTCATCAATAGACAAGGAAGCCGAGATAGACTACCAGATGTTTGGCTAGATTAGGCCGAGTGCATCTTCGATGCGATTCAATTCAGGCCCCGTCGAGCCTGCACCTACAAGAGCGTGGGTATCACTGGCAGCGCATCCAGCTCCGACATAAGGTGAGCCGAACGTGACTGTCCCTACCATCACTGGGACTTTCATCACGGACTCAATAGATTTAGCCTCAGACCTCGATATGTCGGGGTGAGCTAGCACTCCATTACCATTGGCCACCAGCATGCTACCGACGGTGTCGTGTCCTGCCACCTTACTGCGGATAGCATCTACCCCTAGGACCTCGCCAATCATGTCTACGCCATTCTGAGGTACTACCGGGCTGACCACGGCGCCGTGGGCATTGCACTCAATCAAATTACCCGCGGCGTTTACTCCGCTCTCCATAACGACCACGTCACTGAAGCTTGTCAGTTCATCGAGGTCATCCTCAGTAGCGATATCGGCCACGGCGATCCCCTTGGCGTTACCACTGAGCAAGCTTCCGAGCAGTGAGGAGCCGCCGACAAGGAAGGGGTGCATCTCAAGATCGAATGCCGACTTCAGCTCCTCAGTGGCTACATCATCGAGAGCCCGAGGATAGAATAGGACCTTATCGACAACTGACAGATAGACACCGATTTGAGTGTGGCCAAGGATATCTCCGGTACTGATTGACATTGTTCCACCTAGTTGTATTGACTATGGCTCCGCCAGTGATTTCTAAGTTGTTGCGGGGATGAAGGAGAGTGGCACAGCGACGAACGTTCCCGTGGGCTCTCGCGCCACAGTACAAGAATCGACGCAGGAGGGCTTGACTTCCGGGTTCGATATGGGACCGGGTAGCTCCCCTCCGCTGTGGCCGTGCACAACTCTTCCTTCGAATATGAATTGATATGCTCTGTTGGACAGAGGCCCACAATAGGCCTGGTGTTGTAGAAATTGATTTTGATGCTCGGGGGGTTAGTGCAGCTGGGCTGAAGACCTCGGCGAACCTCGGTCCTTACACCCGCTGTCTATCAATCTCGTCTTTTACGAGTCCCCTGAGGTGCCTCGTCTTTCGGACGACTTCGAGCTTAGATGCTTTCAGCTCTTATCCGCTGGAGCGTGGCTACCCAGCGTTGCCCTGCCGGACAACTGGTAAACTAGTGGCTCCGAGCCCTCGTTCCTCTCGTACTAAAGGGCCCTTCCGATCAGGCACCTGATACGCCTCAACCACAAAGCAACAAACCTGTCTCACGA
>DAGM01000023.1 GCA_002495735.1 Euryarchaeota archaeon UBA54 | reverse complement strand
CGTGAATTCGGAGACACAAAGCCCGGCGGTGAAAACATGTCAATGGCGGCACACGCCTCCTCAGCCAGATGGCGAACCTTCCTCACTGAGGCCAAGGAGGACCAGATTCTCCTCCTACTTTCTAAACAAGCTCCTCCTTACTTGGAAGTTCCCTTCCACGAGCTGCAGGCCTTCGACCCGGAGTTCGCTGACGACGTGCTGGAGCATCCTCGTCAGATTCTCAATCGGGGCTCTCAAACCCTCATAGAGATATGCCGAGAGAGGGGCGAAGACATCGATGCCGTTCTACGAGTTGGCGAATTACCTCGAGACAGCAAGAGACCCCTCCGTGATATTGGCACCGCCGACATCGAGCGCCTGCGCAGCGTCGATGCCATCATCACCAAGATCTCCGACCTCAAGCCACGCTTGCACGTAGCCGTCTTCACCTGCGAGGCCTGCGGTAACACCATTGAGATCAGTCAAAAGAACGAGAGGGAACTGGTTGAACCTCTGAGATGCCCAGCTGACTCCGGGTGTGGAGGAAGTAAGAACTCAAAGGACAATCCAACGAGGTTCAATCTCGTGATCAACATCTCCAGAATGGTCAACAACCAGTGGATAGAGATACAGGAGCTTCCTGAAAATGTACCTAGTGGGGCACAACCCACCCGTGCCTCTGTCCTCGTCGAGGGAGATCAGGTGAACCGACACTTACCCGGAGAGAGGGTAGTGGCGAATGTGATGCCCGTGGTTCGCAGCGAGGTCCGCCGCAACCGGAAGACCCCCATGTTCGACATCATCTACCATCTAATCAGTTCCGAGCATGAGAGCATCCCGTTTAACGAAATCCAAATCAGTGAGGAGGACAGGGATGTGATACTCGAAATCTCCCAGAGGGAGGATCTGATGAAGCTCATGCAGCAGTCGATAGCACCCTCGGTGTTTGCTACTGGGGTGATGCACTATGTCAAGCGCTCGTTGGCTCTACAGTTGTTCGGAGGTGTGTCTAGAATAAATCCCGACAGGACCCGAACACGAGGGGACATACACATCCTCCTGATGGGCGATCCTGGTGTGGCTAAGTCCCAAGTCCTGATTTACATGTCAAAACTCTCTCCTCGAGGAAAATTGGCTTCTGGAGGAGGGGTTTCAGGGGCCGGTTTGACCGCAGCCGCTGTCAGAGATGCTTTCGGAGATGGCAGATTCGCTTTGGAGGCCGGCGTCCTGCCTCTGTCCGACAGAGGCTTGGCAGCAATCGATGAGTTTGACAAGATTAGCGATGAGGACAGGAAGGTCATGCACCCTGCCATGGAACAGCAGGAGATACATGTGGCCAAGGGTGGAATCACTGCTACTCTCCCATCTAGGTGCTCAATTCTTGCTGCGGCGAATCCCAAAGACGGGAGATTTTCCAAGAGAGGGCCAAATCAGAGCGTCATGCGCTCTTTCAACGAGACCGGTCTTCCACCGCCTTTGGCCTCGCGTTTCGACATCATATGGATGATTAGGGACGAGGTCAGGGTCGAGGATGATGAGTTGATTGCCCGGCACATTCTGGACATGAGGACCCAAGGAGTCAGCGAGTTCAAGATCGAGGAAGCCATCGACCTCGATCCCGCTGAGGGGCAGGTGGATCAGATATTCGCCACTAGTGTCGATAAGAACGAACACTTCACCCTTGAGTTCCTTCGTAAGTACATCGCCTACGCCAAGCGCAACATCCACCCTGACCTTGACGAAAACGCCAGAGCCGAGATACTCAGTTACTACACCAATGAACGCCAGTCCTACGGGCGTGATGATCAGTCGGGAGAGTCCGAGGTTATACCAATCACAGCACGCGCTCTTGAGGCTCTTATCCGCCTCACTGAGGCCCACGCTCGGATGCATCTCAGGGATATAGCCTCCTCCGAGGATGCGAGGGTAGCTCTCGCAGTATTCAGGCACTGGAGGGAGGAGTCCGGAATCGAGGATGAGTCAGAGCTCTACTCAGGAGTTTCCGCCAGCGCACGGACTACCAATACCCTAGTCCGCAGCATTATTCGGGATATTTGCTCGGAGGGTAACGGGTCAGCTAACCTTACGGAAATATACAACAGGGCCTCGGTCAGAAAAATCTCTGATACGACCGTTGATGATGTCCTCTCTCGTCTGCGGATGAGCGGCGAGGTGTTCAGTCCTCGCAACGATGTGTATCAGTTCGCCCGCTGAGTCTATTGAACAGGGCCTTCTCTGGAGGCCGATGGCTATGGAACCGCGGGGCGATATCGACAACCCACAAGACCTCGACCCAACCGCCCTCGGATTCATGTGCGGATTGGAGATTCATCAGCAGTTGGCCACCGGGAAGTTGCACTCGAGGATGCCAAGCGAACTATTCGATTATGGAATCGCAGAGGTACCAGATGACTGGCCCCGCTCGAGTCGCCGCCTCAGGGCTTCTAGGGGCGAGGCAGGTCAGATCGACATCGCTGCTCGCTTCGAGCATAGGAGGAACCGATCTTTCGTCTATGTCCAGCCTCCCAATGCCGGATTAATTGAGATGGACGAGGCTCCTCCTCTCGAGCACGATGGCGACGCAGTCGATGTGGTCCTCACCATGGCTGCGATGATGGATGCAAAACCAGTCTCCGCGCTCCAAGCTATGCGCAAGACGGTAGTGGACGGATCTAACACCAGTGGCTTCCAGCGCACCACGCTCATCGCTACCGATGGTGCGGTTGACACCCCCTCCGGGGTGGTTGGTGTGGATGTGATATGCCTAGAGGAAGACTCAGCGAGGAAGCTGGATACCCAGTCCTCCTCGTTGGGAGAGACAGTCTTCTACACCCTCGACAGACTCGGTATGCCACTAGTCGAGGTCGCTACGGCCCCGGATGTGCAGACCCCCGAGCACGCCAAGGAGACCGCACTAACTCTGGGCACCTTGCTCAGGGACACCCGCAGAGTTAGGAGGGGATTGGGCTCAATCAGACAGGATCTCAATGTAAGCATTGCTTGTGGAGACCGTGTGGAGATCAAGGGCTGTCAGGATCTTGATTGGATTCCACGGATAATCAGTCTTGAGATGGCACGACAATTGCACATGTACCGGCTCGCCAACGAGCTCCGCAGCGAGGCCAATCTACCTCCACTGCCTCCAGACAGGGACGACGACAAGATTCCTGTTGAGAATCGAGTATCTGTCGCGGCTACGTCCCGACTCTCTCTCAATATCCATGATCTCTCAGACCGTTTCGTAATCTGCGAGTCAGAGATGGTGCGTAATTCACTCTCCGAAGGATCGCGGGTGCAGGGAGTAGCACTCCCTGGTTTCGCCGGTAAGATTGGAAGCATACGCCTCGATAGCGATGGAGCACAACTTCCTCGACTCGGCAGGGAACTTGCGAGTGCAGCGAGGCTGGCTGGCGTTGCCGGAATCTTCCACTCGGACGAGCTGCCTGCTTACGGAATATCAGAAACCGAGGTAGCAGAGGTCCGTCAGACGCTCTCATTGGAGGAGCCCGATGCTTTTGTGCTGTGCGTTGCTCCATCTTGGCAGTCGGAACTCGCTCTGGAAGCAGTGGTCGAGCGTGCCCGAGGTGCATATCACAGGATAACCCGCGAGGTTCGCAATGTCGTAATCAGGAAGGGGCAGCCAGCTGACGGAACGACGACAGCAATGAGGCCACTTCCTGGTGGAGCGCGGATGTACCCTGAGACCGACATTCCGATTCTAAAGGTCTCTATCGAGCACTGGGATGGCATCCGAGACAACTTACCGCTGAGTACAGAGCAGAGGCGCGAGCGACTACAGAATCTCGAACTGTCCCAGAACCAGATGGACGCTATCCTCAGCTCCGAGATGGACGATATTCTGATTATGGGAGCTGAGGGTGGGCTATGTGGATGCAAATCGGTCCCAGCCAAGGCATGGGCCTCAACGATTCTGGACAACACTCGTGCTGACCTAGCGGAAGGCACCGGACACGACGAATCGAAGGTCCCATGGCCAGTGCTCACACTAGCCGTGCACGCGCGTGAGGAAGACATAATCACACGCGAGGGACTAGTCCCCATGGCTCGCAAACTCTGGCTGGAGGGGCCGTCCTCCACTGAGACCGAGTTCGAGGAGAGGCTGGAGTGGTTCACGCAGCAGGCCGAGGAAGCCGGGTTCACCCCTGCTGACACAGGGGAGGTTGAGGCTGCTGTCGAAGAGATCATCTCTGAGAACATGGATATGATCGGGGAACGTGGTATGGGTGCTATGGGTCCGTTAATGGGTGCTGTGATGCAGAAGCTAGGCGGTTCAGCCGATGGCAAAACTGTGAGCGAGGCACTGCGTAGGAAAATAATTGAGTTGGACAACTAGGATTGTTCAATAACCGATTCAACTGTCTTTAGGCTCCGTGTCCGACTCTTTGAAACCAATTTCTCTGGGAATACTCGTTCTGCTCCTAGTATCATTCCCAAAAATCAGCACTGAGTGGGCTAGAATGACCGCGGAGCTGGTTGTTGAGGAAGATGACCCACACTTTGGCCTGCCCGATATTTGGGATGGCCAACAAGTTGTTTGCATCCATTTCCCTGAAGCCGAGGCACCCGAGGATTTTGACCGCGGTCGCACACACATAGATTACGACGGGACTGAGTTCATGAGTGATGTCGAATGGAACGAGACCGGGGTTTGCATCGGCGGATTTTCTGGTTACGACGATGGCTGGTCGTTGCTCAACGCCGCAGTCAATTCCACAGGGGACACTTTCCAACTGAACATCACGCAATACTCGTTCGGGCTGATGGTCGACTCGATAGCGGGAGTTGACCCCAGCCAGATGTCGGGAAATTTTAGTGGGGCATATTGGTCGCTCTATCATAATGGAGCGCTCTCGATGATTGGAATTATTGAATTGGAATTAGATTCTGATAGCGTTATCACATGGCGTGTGGACACTTGGTGAGGCCATATGCAGGACAACCATGAAGTGCAAGTTGAATCCCACTAGTAAGGGGGCGCACATGTTCGATGCACACGCGGTAGCACTTGGGCCTCAAGGCATGCTCGTAATCAACATCGCAATGCTCTCCTTGATTGGATGGGCGCTGTGGAGGACGGAACAGAAATTATCCTCCGGAAGCGACCTAATCCTCCTCATCCTCTTGGGTGCCTTTGCAGTCTCGGGGCGTATCCTCCTAGATCCGATACCCAATGTTCAACCAGTTACTGTCATCGTGCTACTGGCCGGCATTCACTTCGGTGCTGCTCGCACTGTGGCACTAGCAACAGCAGTGGCTCTGTGCTCGAACATGCTGCTGGGGCATGGGTTGTGGTCACTGTACCAGGCCGTCGGATGGTCCGTCGTGGGGATTGTGGGCGCGGCCCTGTCGAACCGGCTCTACGTCGACGGGCGCATGATGATCCCAACTCTCGCTGGTCTAGCTGTAGCCTCAGCCTTCGCATTCGACTGGATAGTCTCGCTCAGCGCTCTCCATTCGCTTAGCAGCGAGGTGTTTCTAGTCTATCTGACGGCTGGCATCCCGTACGACTTACTGCATGCTGCGGGTAATCTAGTCTTCGTCGCATGGCTGGCCAACCCCCTCAGTGAAGTCATGACTAGGCACATCGCACCCCCGATTCCAATGGCGGTGAGGGACCCTGTCTCGAGCAGAGTCTGAGATTACGATGGTGTTGGTCACTCGTAGTGACTTGAAACTCTCTAGGGGCAAACTCGCAGCCCAATGCGGTCATGCTGTGGCCGAGTGTGTTCTGAAGGCCAAGCGCGAGCAGCCGAGGATGCTCAAGCGCTACATGAGTGAAGGAGCAAGGAAGATAGTTTGCGAAACTCCCGATCTAGAGTCACTGAGAAGATTGTTTGGAGATGCCCGAGTTTGTGGATTGGTGTGCTACATGGTGACCGATGCTGGTCACACAGAGATTTCTTCAGGAACTGTTACCGTGCTTGGTATAGGACCCGGCCCACGCTCGGAAATCTACCCACTGACA
>DAGM01000025.1:844-15230 GCA_002495735.1 Euryarchaeota archaeon UBA54 | reverse complement strand
AATATGGTGTCGCAGCGAGGTATTCCCTGCCGATACCGTATGTAGGTCGTGAACAGCGAACTGAAAATCATCATCTCAGACATTAGGAAGACCCACACCCCGACCTTACGGATCTGGATGTTCTTGAACGGGACTCCCCGAGCGCGGGGCTCGTACGAACCGTCGAACGACATGTCTTGGCGCCACCAAACGACGATTGAGGCAGCGATGACCGCTAGGGAGACGAACACCATTGGAAGGTATCTACCGTCGTATTCTCCAAACGTGAACAGGCCCCCAATCATTAGCAGGAAAAGACCCGCACCTATCGATAGGATGAGCGGAGCGAACGAGTTGTGAGGGGCGCCGTGCCCCCATTCATGCGGGCCCCATGGACTCGAGTGGTGATCATCACTACCGTAGCTCAATGTGATCCCTCCTCTGGCGCATCATCAGCTACCATCAGCCTGCGGAACATTTGCCCAAGTCTTCCGGGCTCGTTGGCGACATGCTCGTTGGCGTCCTTCAATTCAGGTAGGTTGTGAGGGTCGAAACTGGGAGTTGGTGGTGGAGAGCTGGTCATCCACTCGAAGGACCAGCCACCCCAAGGGTCGGCGGGTGCCTTCTCCCCTCTGAAGAGAGATTTGATCATGTTCACTACGAGTAGCAGGTTGCTGGCGAAGAACAGGAAGGCGGACACCGAGATCAGCATGTTCCAGTCCGCCGCCCACTCCGGTAGGGCCTGAATATCGTCTGTAGTGATGTAGTAAGTGTGAGTTCTCCTAATCATTCCTACGACCCCGAGCCGGTGCATCGGCCAGAACAGGGCGTTGTATGAGATGAAGGCCGTTAGGAAGTGTAGTACTCCAAGCCTCTCGTCCAGCATCCTCCCGGTCATCTTCGGGTACCAGTAGTAGATAGCGGAGAAGAAGCCGAAGACGGTTCCGCCGACCAGCACGTAGTGGAAGTGAGCGACCACGAAGTAGGTCTCGTGCAGGTGAACATCCATTGCCATTGATGGGAAGAACATCCCAGAGATTCCTCCCAGCGTGAAGGTCACTAGGAAGCCCAGTGTCCACAACGTGTGAGTGCGGTAAACAAGAGAGCCCCCATGCATCGTCTTGAGCCAATTAAAAATCTTAATGCCCGTGGGCACGGCCACCAGCATCGTGGTCAGCATCGTGACGAATCTCAGAGTGGGAGACATGCCTGAAGTGAACATGTGGTGACCGTAAACGATGAAAGACACCAGCCCGATTCCTGCCATAGCGTAGACCATTGATTTGTAGCCGAAGATGGAACGCCTCGCGCTGGTCGCTATGACTTCAGAGATTACACCGAAGGCCGGGACAATGACGACATACACCTCGGGGTGCCCGAAGTACCAGAAAAGGTGACTCCATAGCAACGGGTCTCCGCCGGCTGCGACATCGTAGAAGGCGGTCCCTATGGTCCGATCTAGATAGACCTGAATCAGACCGACACCGAAGGCCGGGATAGACAGGAAAAGCATCAGGTTGGCGACCAGTATTGACCAAGTGAACAGTGGCATCTGGAACCAGCCCATTCCAGGCGCGCGCATTACCGCTATCGTGGTCAGGAAGTTGATCCCAGTCAGAGTCGACGATGCCACCAGCATAATCTGACCGGCAGCCCACATGCTCACCCCGGCGTGTGTATTCTCAGAGACGACGTAGGGCGCGTAACCGGTCCACCCGGTATCAGCGCCCGCTCCACTGAACACTCCGGTGAATATCAGCAGGGCAGCCACCGGTTGGAGCCAGAAGGAGAGCGCGTTCAGGCGTGGGAAGGCAAGATCCGGCGCTCCTATCTGTAGAGGCACTATCCAGTTGGCGAAGCCGGCTATCAGTGGCATCGCTGCGAGGAAAATCATGGTAGTGCCGTGCAACGTGAAGAACTGGTTGTAGTAGTCCTGTGAGATGAAGTCGTTGCCAGGAGACGACAGCTGGACCCTGATCATCAGTGCCATTATCCCGCCTACACCTAGGAAGAATAGCCCCTGCACGAAGTACAGCGTCCCGATCTTCTTGTGGTCGGTGCTGGTGAGCCACTCTGTGATCCAAGGGGCGAATCGGCTCCACTCGAAACCATCAGGATTGTTACGGTAGAAGACGTATAGCACGACGATGCTCAGAAGCACCACGGAGATAATAATCAGAGTGGCGAGTACCTTGAACGGGTCAGCATCAGGGAGGACTTCCGGACCGAAGCCTAGGACCGTCGTCTGCGCTCGATCCCACATGTCGCCGCTGGAACCACCGTCACCCTCATTTCCATTCACCGAGTTCGTGTGGAGGATGAACTCGACATCGGCCCCACTGTCGGGTGCAGTCCACTCGAGGTTCCATGAGCGCTGATCGTTGCCTTCGGTTGTGTGGCTCGCTTCGTTAGGGCCCCAGAGCTGCGCTGATGAATCCAAGGTAGCCAACGTGCCATCGCTGGCCCACAGGTTGAATCCGCCTAGATTCGCATTCCCATCCGTACTTGGCCCACCGATGAACGAGACTGTCATAGCATAGGTCTCCGAGGCGTTGTAGGTTTCGGGAAGCCCTGAGATTGATGCAGTTACAGAAGGACTGGCCTCGGTTCCGTGGCAGTTGCACCCTGTGTCTTTGACACCAGAGATGCCAGAGGGCAGGGATGTGACGGCGGGCACGACAATCATGGCCATGGCCAGCAGAGAAATCAGGACGAGCCTTCTTGAGATGGTACTCCTCTCCATTTCGAATCACTCCACGAGAATTTGTGCCGTCATGTAGGCGTGGTTATCTCCACAGTACTCAGCACACAGCATCAGGAATGAGATGTCCTCGACAGCTGGCATCCAGAGATAGGTAATTTGGCCGGGTTGCACATCCTCCATCATCCCAAATCCCGGGTTCTTCACGGCGTGAGTGACATCGATGGAAGTCATCGTAGCCAGATAGGTCTCACCCGTCTTTAGCGTCAACTGTGGCTTCAGCTCACCCTCGACAGTAGCGTAGCCAGTGGAGCAGATATCCTCTGACAGTTCATAACAGTCGAATTCCCAGAACCATTGCTGTCCAGTAATGCCGAGATCGTGATAGCACGAGGAGCGTACATAACCGTCAGCGTCGATATAGTTCTCCGACCACTCTCCCTCTTGGCACTCGCTGCCATGATACCCATCAGGGCCGGTCGCACTCCAAACTGCATCAAGAGGAGCCCATGAAATGTAGGTTAGCCAAATGATGAGAATGAATGGTAGGACAGTCCAGGTGACCTCTAGTCTCAGGTTGTCGTAATCCTTGGGGAAAACCCCCACTTCCAGATTGTCGATATTGGGATTCTCACCATCTTTTGAGCGGTAGAAGAACGAATGATGGTAGAGCCACCCGAAAGCGATGGCTCCGACGAATAGCGACCACAGGATGTAGTCATCCCAGATGGCATCGTATAGCGGGGTCACTCCAGCCATCGCTATCTCTCACCCACATGCGTACGAAACACCCTCATAAGTATCGCGGAATGGATATCAGTAAGGCTTGCTATGGAGAGTCTAGAAACGACTTCAAGGCAAGGCTCTCCATAGACGCTTTGAGATGCCCCCGGATTGGCTAAGAGAAGCAGATGGTGGTTCCATCGTAGACATCTATGTTCAGGCTTCGGCGAATAAGACTGAGATAATCGGAATCGAGCCCTGGAGAGAGCGCCTCAAGATATCCGTAATCGCTAGACCACGCGGCGGTCAGGCCAACCGAGAGGTATTGCAGGCTCTGGCCGAATGGACGGGTGCGAAGGCGTCTGAGCTGAGCATAGTGAGTGGCCATTCCAGTCGCCGCAAGAGCGTGAGAATAGAGAGAATCGAGCCAAGTCGAATCAACAGTCTTCTGGAGGACTGATAGTGTCAAAGCGAGAAGGGCTTCCAGATTGGGTGAGTCAGAGAGCTCGCAAGGAAGGTCCGCCGGACCGCGAAATCCGCTTCCGAGCCGCCGCTGCGGCGATGGCCCAGAGCATACTCAGGAACCGCTCCTCACTAGGTTCTCCGAACTGTCCGGTACTGGTCGAGGGAATCAAGGACGAGAAGGCCCTCAGGGCACTCGGATTCTCCGGTGGGATAGAGAAAGTGAACAGAGGATGGGATCGCTCTAGGATGGTCGCCTATCTGCACGATACCTACGGGACTCGAAACATCGTCGACGGAGGCCCCCCCCTGATTCTTCTGATGGACTGGGACAGGACTGGGGGGAGGCTTCAGACCGGGTTCAGGGACAGGTTGATGGCGCTCGATATCCCTGTTGACGAAGCACTCCGACAAGTCTTGCTCAAGGTGATGAAGCCTGAAGGTAGGACCGTCGAGTCCCTAACTCCTCACTCAAGTACGCTCACACCGATGATTGACGAGATTCTCCGTGAAGCGGATTGAAACCTACTCAGGCAGCACCGTAGAACTCTCTTTGACCGTGTTCAAAACGAGGTGGGTGACCGAACGCTCCACGCCGTCGACCGACATTACGTTCTTTGAAAGGTCGTCGAGGTCACTGCGATCCCGTGCTCGGGCTATCACCATAGAGTCGAAGTCCCCAGTCACGTCGTAGACACCGTACACCCTGGGATCCTTCGCTATCTTCTCCTGAATCTCAATCAGGCGACCCTTCTGTATGCGCAGACCGATGACGACGGTCAACTCCCATCCGGCCTTCGCGGGGTCGAGCATGACCGTGTAACCACGGATGACGCCAGACTCTTCCAGACGGCGCACTCGGTTACTCACCGTTCCCAACGAGACTCCAGCCTCTTCGGATATCCTACGCATCGACGCCCTAGCGTCGCGCTGTAGCACAGAGAGTATGCGACGATCCGTGTCATCCAACATGAGGTCCACCAGGAGTTGCGGATTTCTCGAACCGGCTATTGAACATATGCCAGTGTCTCGAAGCGCTCCTTGTTCGTTCGTTCATCATTAGCGAATTATTCGTTATTATTCTGATTGAACGTCAAGCCACGTTGCAGAGCGAGCAGTAAACGCTCGGCGCTACCAAGCATCAGGCTGATTCTTCCACCGACCCATATGGGAACACAGTCACCGTTCTTCGAGTCGATAAGAATCCGACCACCTCTCACCCCTTCGAGTCCGTGCTCTTCCTCAATCAAGGCATCTCCTTCCTCAAGCAGACTGTCGATAAGCTCACTGTCGACTTCGCAGGATACGCCGGGCAGATGTGGGCCCAGAACCCGGGTCGCACCTGCGACCACTCGTTCCATCTCCCCGCCGCGGAGTTGAGCTGCACTGAGTCCGAGATGTATCACTCTGAGCGGCCGCCAGCGGCCGCCTGGAATCTTCGTCCTGCCGCCTCGTTGACTGCGTTCTGACTCCCAGACCACCCTCGCCTCGGGCGTCGAAAGCAGCAGGCGTTTACCCCGCAGCCACAGGTCGTCCGGCAGCGCACCCCAGGCTGTTTCGATCGAGGAGGCCATGGATTCAGAGAGTGGTTGGGGGGAGTTCCCAGCATCGGGCTTGACATCCTCGGGGCTGAGGAACGACTGGACCTTAGGAGAAGGGCGCTGAGGAGCATCCACGGACTTCTCAAGCACAGCGAGGAAGAAGCCACCTCCTTCGATGCTGTCGTTCCAGACCCTCATGCAGTGAGCGAGCTGCTCGGCGATTTCGGGCTCTTTTGGAGGCAGCATAGACTCGGGAAAATCCTCGTCAGAAGGCTCCCCATCATCGTTCAGGTTAGGCCAGTCTGCGCGCCCTTCTTCTCCCGGGACGCCCACAAGGAGTGGTGAGACGGGAAGCAGGCTCATCGCATCGTTAGAGCGTAAAACCTCGGCGACGACGGCCTCGTCCTCGACCGGGTCGAGCGAACAGGTCGAGTAGACCACCCGGCCCCCGGGCTTGACCAGCGCTGAGGCTTTGGTTAGGAGGGCGAGTTGTAAGTCATGCAGCGACCGTCCTCCAGAAGGAAGCCACTTGCCCCAGACATCCGGATTCTTCCTAGTTGTGCCCGAACCGGTACAGGGCGCATCGACTAGAATATTGTCGAACCCGGACTCGGGAACGCGCGGGATGTGACGACCGTCATGGTGAACCACCGCCACAGTCCTTGAGCCGTGCCTCTGGACATTAGTCACCAGCATGTTGACCCTAGAATTTACGACTTCGTTGGCGAGAACGAGTCCACGCTCCTCCATATGCTCGGCGATCTGAGTGGTTTTGGAGCCGGGAGAGGCGCACATGTCGAGCACGACGTCACCCGGCTTGGCTCCAAGTGCCAGCACCGGCAACATCGAGGATGCCTCCTGCCGGGTCAGTCGCCCAGTCTCGTGCAGCGCGTTGAGAACCGCCTTGACGTCACCTTGGGCAGAGCCTCGATCAAACGGCAGCGCCCATGCGCTGCCGGGCCCGCTAAACCAAGCGATGCGTTGCGAGCCTATGTCTTTGAGCCAGCCCTCAGTCCAGTCTCTATCGGCTCTGAGTGGATTGACCCGCACCGTCTCCGGCAATCTGTCGAAGGAACCGCTCAACCAACCCTCCGCATCCTTCCTCCAATGTGAGACCGCACGTAGCAGGACGCTGTTCTGAGCCATCAGACTCCAAGGAGTATCGCTCTGGCCCACGACCTGCGGGTGAAAGCGACAGCAATCAACTGCGCGATTCTTTCCTCCGGCGGAGCACCGCTCACTCTGTATTGTGGATTTGAGAGTGAACAGCATCGTAAACGGTTAAACCCTCAGCGAAACACTCGACTCCTGCGGTGAGAGCCGCGTGGGATGCACATGACAGGATTACGTAGGAGAATAGCCAGCAAATCAGAGGAACCAACGAAGACAGATTTGAACGGGGCGACTAGGAAACTAGTCGAACTGGTCGAACGAGCCAGAGCGGTGGGGAGGGAGCAGGGCCCCCTAGTACCGGTCGAGGCTCTGGTGACCATCGAGCGAGACAGTTGGATATGGAAAATTGTCGACCGCGATGTTCTTGACATTCTCAGTCACAGACTGGTGTTTGAGTCCAACAACGGCAAGCGCAGGGAGATTCTGATGACCACTTCGATAGACACTGCGATGAGCGCCGCCTCAAAGATAGTGGAATTGGACGGCGGCTGCGTCCTTATCGAGACGCTGGACCCCTGATCGACCCCTATGGGGTCGCATCCAGACACCTCGCGGAATTGAAATAGTGCAGGCAGGTGCGACGCCCGATGGCCAAGGAGAAGAAGGGCAGTGGGATCCAGCAGGCAGCTGGACTAATTCGTTACTTCGACGAGGAGTCGGAGGATGCCATACAGATATCCAAGGGCATGATTTACGCAGCCTGCATTATCTTCTCAGTGAGCATCTACCTAGCAAATCACGGCGTCTGGTCGTGGATGTGGTCGACGCTCGGCCTGTGATTACTCCTCTTCGGAGAGATCCACAAACGGAACCTCGTCGAGAAGATGCCCCGCTTCGACTTCGTCCTGCTTCCTAGTACTGGTACGAGGGCGCGCGCGCTGCGCGCTGGTCTCCGACGAGCGAACCTCAGTGTCCGGGTCGGCCTCGATGAGCGCGCTCGCAGCCCTTCCTAACGCACGCTCCACCGCGGGTGCGTTACGGTCAGCGAGAGCCGCACGGGCTTCGCCGATAGCCATCTCAGCAGCATCTAGTATGCCCGAGACCGCTACATCCAATCCCCTGAGTCTTCTGAGTGAGTCCTCAAGCTGGTCGACATCCTCACTCATATCCTCGCTGGCGCGCGTGATGAGATCCTTCCATGCGCTCCTATGTCGAGCAGCCTCGCATCCGGTGACCTTCTCGAACTGACGCAACCGACCCGGCTCCCACGGGTTCCTTCCCAGTGAGGCGACAAGGTCGTGCACGCATCTTGCACGAAGGCCCAACGGGCCGGATAACTCAATCCGATTCAGGAAGCATTTGGGCAGCAGTCCGAAGCCCCAGTACGAGCTACTTGAAATTCTCATTTGCAGTTCGTTGGCGCGAGAGCTGAGCGACCAGATCTGCTCGTCAAAGCCGGGTTGCTCAGCGAATCTCGGAGGATCGTGCGGGCCGAGCGCCCTGAGCGCAGCCTGCGCGACGTCACCGAGGTACACCTTGCCTCCAGAGCCCGGCCAGCCCTCAGGACGTAGGTATCCGTCCTCGTCGATGGCCATCCTCGGCTGCCCGTCATGTACTTGTGCGTACAGCACGGTGCGACTCGCGTCCGAACCGATCCACTCCTCATTCTCTGTACTCACAACCTCCTGTGTGTGCGGGACGGGTTGAACGTTGCGCGCACGTGGGAACCGCTAAGTCCCTCCGAATCAAGCACTACGTGTGCCGCGCAGAAAGTATGGAAGGCTGCAGAAAACGGTCGAGTCGCCACCTTCAGACAATTGCAGCAGGTGCAGGGCGGGCAAACACTGTCCAATCCCCTCTCACCCGGGCTACGTCATCCCAGCAGAGCGTGAGTGGCAGGGCCCGGAGTCGGTAGACAAGAGGGGCAACAAGAAGAATCCGGCCAAGAAGTAGTCAGCGCAGTCTTTGATATGGTGCTTCACCTACTGCAGGAAGTTCCTCTGAGGACTCAATGACCTCGGTCTTCGGAAGCTCCCGTTGGGCGCGGTGGTAGATTTCTCTTAGGGTCTGGTCACCTATCTCAAGGTAGACTCGAGTGGTGGCGATACTGGCGTGACCGAGCAGGCGCTGAATCGTGACTAGATCGGCACCGCGCTCCAGCAGTCCTGTGGCAAAGGTGTGGCGCAGGGTGTGTGGACTCAATCGCGAGCGCGGAATATCGGCTGCGACGGCCAACCTGTCGATTAGTTTCTGCACCGAGCGCGGATTCATCCTACGTCCGCGACTCGACAGTAGTAGGGAGCGCAACTCGTTCTCCCTATCGCACATCTGAATTCGACTATTCCGAATCGGGCCCCAAGCTTCGATGGCGTCGACGGTGGCCTTGGTGAACAGCACAGTTCGGTCTTTCTCTCCCTTTCCTCCGATGACCAGCGCGGACAAGTCCTCAGTGTCAACGTCGTCGATGTCAAGAGAGCACAGCTCCGAGACGCGCAGTCCGGTGTCGAGGAGTATGGTGACCACGGGTTGCGCGAGCGGATCCTCGGACCGAGTGGCCGCAGTGCGCACCCGGCCGAGCTCGTTGCGCCCAAGGGTGCGAGGCAGCGAGCGGCTACGATTTGGTCTCTGGATCCAATCGGGTACAGAGTGTCCGATCCACTGCAGGAGATGCGAGGCGGCTGCGATGCGGGCGTTGACGGTGGCAGGCTTTAGTCCCCCAATACCATTCAGCCAAGCATCCATTCTGCCTTTGTTGGGATCGACTCTTGTGTGGAAGTCTCGAACGCCGATTGTCTTCGCCTCTTCCCAGTCGAGAGGATGTTCTCCTGGCAGCGAAGTGGTGCACAGGGTGCGTGCAGCGACGGTGTATGCCCTGACTGTGTGTTCACTCTTCTTCTCGGTCCGCAGTCTCTGCATCCAACAGTCGAACCAAGGCAGCTCAGAGAGACTCTGGAGGCGTGAAGGGAGGGGAGTGTCGCCTTCAATAGTGAAATTCGCGAACCTCGCTCGCTCTCGCTCCACTAAGCCACCATTGACCCAAGAATTAGCTACTCCTTCCCTCGGTTCAGTCAAATCTCTCGCCTCTAGGCCGCGAACGGCCGTGCATCCCTTGTCCCTACGGACAGGTCCAAGTTATCGTAATAAGACTTGAATGCTTCTCTCTCCAAAGGGGTGAGAACCGCCGTTTGACCGAGCCTTAGGAAATGCCGTCAGTCGTAGATTCCGGAAGCCTCGCTCCCGGCCCCCGTCATCTCCGTGCTGTCCGATGACTCGAAGTCCCCGCGGGACTCCGCGAGTCTCCTGTTGAGCAGGCGAGCCACCTTAGCGGCCACAAATCCCTCACCAACCACGGATTCGATTCCTTCGAGACCGGGACTAGAGTTGACCTCGAGGACCAGTGGTCCGTTGCGTGATTCTAGCATATCCACGCCAGCGAGGTCCAAACCGAGCTTGTTTGCAGCGGTGCAGGCTATCTTGGCAAATTTGCCAGAGATCTCTACTGGCTCTACACTTCCTCCGAGATGGAAGTTGGAGCGGAACTCGGAGCCATGCGCCTTGCGGCGCATAGCAGCGACGACCTCGCCGCCAACCACGAGTGCTCTGACGTCCTGCCCGTGTGACTCCTGGATGTACTCTTGGACCAGCGGACGCATGCCACGCTCGAGCATTTGGTAGACCAGTTGGCGAGCCTGTTGCTCGGTGTGAGCTAGGAAAACCCCTGAGCCGTGTGTGCCTTCGTTACTCTTGATTACGCACGGAGTGCCGCCGACCTGGTTGACAGCGCGAACGGTGTCCTCCCAGGCCCCGACGTTCGCGGTGATGGGAACGGGGACACCGACTTCTCTCATCAGTTGGCAGGCTGCCAGTTTGTCACGACTGTTGGCGATGCCATCACTCTTGTTGATTACGATGACCCCCATTCTCTCAAACTGCTTGACGATGCTGACGCCCCTGCGGGTGATTGAGTGGCCGATTCGTGGGATGACAGCATCACACTCGAGCGGCCAGCCTCTGTAGTAGATCCTGCCACCACTGTCGTCAATGAGCACAGTGAGCTTCATTGGGTCCACAACCCTGACCGCCCAACCCTCGTTCTCGGCCTCCTTAACGAGTTGCTTGGTACTGTACAGACCGGGCCCCCGGGACAGTATGACTAGGCGCGGGTCCATGTCTTGCGCCGACCGACCGCACTTCTTGAGTCCTTTCATCGGCCTTGTCGCACAGTCTCGCGAGTGTGCGTCCTGCAAGGCAGGACGCCGAAGGAGTTGAAAGCCACCCCATTGGACTGAGAGTGAGCAGAATGGCTTCCGAAGGTATTCCTGGCCGCGACACCCTGTCTGCGATGAAGGTCAGCGAGCTGCGCCAGTTGTGCAGCGACCACGGACTTCTGGTGTCGGGCAAGAAGCACGAGCTGGTAGACAGGTTGCTCGGCCGTGAGGCACCCCCCGTTGAGACTCCAAAAGTCGTCGCGGAGAGCAAATCCGAGGACATCGACGATGCCATCGACAAGCTGATTGCCAGAGTAAGCGGGGATGAGCCGGCCGAGCCAGAACCAGAACTTGAGCCAGAACCAGAGCCCGAGGAAGTGGTCATTGAAGCGGAGATTATCGAAGATGAAATAGCAGATTTCAAGGATGCAGAACCTGAGGGAATCGAGGAAGAGAACGAGCCAGAACCGCCCGAGGAGGATCCGTGGTTCTCCGGAGTGATACCCAGCGAGGCGACTGATGAGATGTTCCTCGAAGACGACGAGGATGAGGAGCCCTCAATGATCATCACGCTACCTTCGGTCGATGGCCTGAAGGAAAACTGGCAGGCAATTTCAGCAATCGCTGTGGTGGTCCTGCTAGTCGGCGCCATCGCGTTCTACCTAGTGCAGCAGGACCCAGCCTTCACCGCTCGACCCCTGCGCTACGGCGACCAAATGGACTTCACCGTCACTGAGACCACGATAGAAATCACCGGAGACGAGATGATTGGAATTCTGAGGGACATCACTACACCAACCCTAGACGAGGTCTGCGACGAGCTCCGAGCGACCGTCAGTGGCGGGACAGGCTCGATATCGATTCGCAATGGCGGCATAGGCGACATCTCCCATCCTCTGGACGCCGAACTCATCGGTGCGGTGAACGCTCACGACGCCCACGGCAGGGAGCACCTGACTGCCGAGCAGACGGTGACACACAACCTCGCAATCGACCTACAGGGAAAGGTCAGGAACGAAGGGGTATGTACCAACACTGGCTGGATAAAGGAAGACAATTCTCTTGTTTCATCATCTAAGTCATGGAGAGATATTGCCAGCAAGTCTACCATTCGGACTGATACCGATCTCAGCTTCACCGACCCGGACAACGTCCGGACGGATGCTCGGGCAGTTGCGTTCGGCTCCAACGGCCTCGGATCACTGGGAACTCTCTCTCCGCTGCTAATTTTCCCCCTGACTCCAATCGAACTGCACGAATTCTTTGGTGACACTCCTCTCACAGAAGGCCTCTCCTCGGTGAAGGCCTCGGGCCTGATGGACTGGACCTGGACCGTGCAGGGAGAAATCAACACTGCCATGCATGGCCTCGTCACTCATGTGAGTATCTCGGAGGAGGGGCTCGCTGGGTGCGTGGGCCACGTCAACATCGACATTCACGTAAAGCGTGGAAATCCGTGGCCAGTCAAGCAGATGGTGGATATCTTGCTCGACAAGGAAGGCGGCGAGGACTGTAGTCTCGAGGGGCTGATTTCCGACTACTTGCTCGACCTTCCAGACGGAACACTTGCGGTGAACGCGGTGATAACCGAGACTTCGAGTAACTTCGGCTCGACTCCTGTGCACTGGGATACAACCTATGCCGGCAGTCCCAGCAGTGGGGAGGACATACCTAACAGCCAGCAGCACTGGGAGGAGGCGATGCCAGACGAATCAAGTCTCAGGGAGTTCGACCTAGAGGCCGCAGTTGACTGTCTGCTGGCCAACCACTCCTCAAGCGACGCGGCTGAGGCGCTGGAATCTGCTGGCTACATCTGGCAGGCGACGTACACAGCCAATGAGTGGAACATGTCATGGGTTGATGACGACGAAAACGCCGGCTGGGTCGTGCTGCGGGTCAAGGATTCAGGCTGCATACTGGTCGAGCAGCGGGAATACGACGAGGGCACCGTGTCCTGGGATCGAAATGAGATTCCTGAGACCCTCACACTAGGTCTGATGGAAGAGCGCGTACTGGACCCGTTGAGATACCCCGAGCTCAACCAGTTCATCAGTGACGGGTCCGGCTGGGAACCCTCAGTCAGTTACGGCTACCTACTGGCTACCACATCAGTCGATGTACTGTCGCTGGACATGGTGACAGCAGCGGGAACGCGCTCATGGGGGGACTCGGGTCGAGACAACACGGTGGGTTTCGCAATCGATGCGGAGACTGGCAGAATGGTCGGCTGGTACCACACCTCGCTCCCCTCCGACTAGCGTCAAACCGACTCGTCCCGAGGCCCACTCAGCGGCATGTTCAACAACACTACGAGCGCCAAAGGCGCTCGTATGAATGCTGAAGACGATGGCGACGACCTGCCTGAGGTGCAGAACGCGCCACTCGTAATCGACGCTGAGTTCACCGAGGTCGAAGAGGAGACCACAGCGCCGATGCTGGATGCGGTAGACGAGATCAGCACGGCCCGCGCCCGACCTCCCCTCGATCTCCCACCCGGATTACCTACTCCGGAGGGCAGGGCCAGAGTAGTCACCGTGATCAATCAGAAGGGAGGGGTCGGCAAGACGACCACCGTGATCAATATCGCATCCCAGTTGGCGCTGCGCGGGCACAAGGTACTGGTGGTCGATGCAGATTCACAGGGTAACTGCGCCACGGGCTTAGGCGTCGACAAGAGCAAGGTGCGCGCGACCACCAGAGACCTCATCCTGAACCCGGAGACTGCAGTCAACGCTAGGCACGCCACAGCGGTGGACGGACTGCACATGGTGGTCGGTGACAGGAGCCTGATAGGGCTCGAGCAGGAGATGCTCAGGCAGTTGGGTCGAGAACATAGGCTCACCGAAGCCCTAGAACCGCTTCTACAGCACTACGATATCGTACTCATTGACACCCCGCCCTCGCTAGGTATTGTCTCAATCAACGCACTGGTAGCCAGTGATGGCATCCTTATCCCAGTCCAGACCGAGTATTTCGCTCTCGAGGGACTGGCCATGCTCGCTGGCACCATCAGGGAGGTCAGGGGACTTCTCAACCCCAAACTAGGAGTCGATGGCGTGATGCTGACAATGCACGCGCCTACACTACTCAACCAACAGGTCGCGAGTGAAGTTCGAGAGGCCTTCCCCGAGCTCATCGTCGAGCCAGCAATCCGTCGCAACATCAGGCTCGCCGAAGCCCCCAGTCACGGCATCCCGATACACCTGCACGACCCCACTAGTGCGGGGGGCCAAGACTACCAGGCGATAGCAACTGTTCTAGAGCGTCGCTGGGGCCTTGTGTAAGATGTCGGACGAACTCTCCTCCGACTCGCCCAGAGCTGCAGTCCTGTGGATGATCTTCGGCAGCCTCTGCTTCGGCACGATGAACGCCCTCGTGAAGTGGACCAGCGTGCACGCCGACGTCTGGATGATTATCCTAGTGCGTTCAGCGGTGATAGCCTTCGCAGTGGCCGCTTTCGCAGCCAGTCGCGGCATCAGCCTGAGAGTGAACAACCGGAAGACGATGTTCCTACGATGCGCTGTGGGCTTGACAGCGATGATTCTCTACTTCACCGCTCTAGGAAGGATTCCGATAGGCCAGGCGGTCACTCTGCAGTACACCGCTCCCCTGTTCGTCGCCCTGCTCTCTGGCAAGGTGCTGGCTGAGAGAGTATCCGC
>DAGM01000025.1:0-516 GCA_002495735.1 Euryarchaeota archaeon UBA54 | reverse complement strand
GCGTTGCTTTCCTAGTCATCACTGCATTCGCAGGAATCATCCTAATCGTCTCGCCTGAATTGGGCACAGTGGAGCCCGACGCGCTACTGGCTCTAGGCTCCGGCTTCTTCGCTGCGTTCGCGTACATGTACGTGCGTGAGTTGCGCACTACCGATTCCCCTACCTCAGTGGTGTTCTGGTTTGCAGCAGCCTCTGTAGCAGGTAGTGTGGTGCAGGCAGCACCGGATCTGTTCTCGCTTGATACGAAGACCCTAGCAGCCCTCGTCGGGATTGGGATTGGCGCTGGAGGAGGACAGGTCGGCATCACAATGGCCTATCAGAAGGCCAATGCTGCATGGGTGAGCGCGTTTTCTTACCTCACTGTGATTGTGGCGACATTCTACGGTTTCTCTGTCTTCGGAGAGACGCTGAGTACTGCGGATTGGATAGGTGGCCTGCTGATTGTCGGCTCAGGCGTCGCTTTGGTGTTTATGGTGCCATCTGAAGAAGAGAAGACTAGTCAACACTAATTACGCT
>DAGM01000030.1:1224-15482 GCA_002495735.1 Euryarchaeota archaeon UBA54 | reverse complement strand
TACCCTCTGATTCACATACGGCGTTGAAGAATGTCCAATCATTGAACCAAGTTACTTATGTCTAGCACATCGATGCACCCTGTTCATGGACCGAACAATGGACCTAACAATCGCTGCGCTGATCTTTTTGGCTGGCACAGCAGGCCTCGTTTCCGGAGAGGACATCGGAAGCGTTGAAACGACGAACGACATAGATGGTGAGTCAGCTGAGGCTGCCTCCATCGACGCGCGTTACCTTCGCGGTGACGCCAACGACGATGGAAGTGTGGATCTCGGTGACTTCATCGTGATGGCACAGTACATCGCTGGATACGGCAGGGCTCCTGCCTCGATGGCTCAGGCAGACATCAACGGCGACCGATCAGTCGACGTGCTCGACCTGGTCATCCTGGCCGACTACCTGTGGGGAGATGACGAGTCCGATTCCGGACCCCAGTCTCTGGACAGCCGCACCACCAAGGCCAGCAAGACCGCTGTGGCGGTCCGCGACCTTGAGCCCGTGCGAGTGCTACGCGGTGACGCGAACGACGACGGCAGCGTCGACCTGGGCGACTTCATCGTGATGGTGCAGTATATCCTCGGTTACGGGGACGCACCTGCCTCGATGCAGGGAGCCGACATCAACGGCGACCACACGGTCAACGTGCTCGACCTAGTGATGCTAGCAGATCACCTATGGGGTGGTCAGTGCGAGCGCTGCTAGGCAGCTAGCCGCCACTATACGCTGAGACTTCTCTGGAAGAACTCAGTGCTGCAACCAAGCGCGTGCCTTCGCGCCGTCCATTGACCTCCCTTGTGGACTCCCAGGTTGGGGACGGCTGCGAAGGCCGCCAAATGATTCAATCTCTATCCAGCCACAGCGATAGCACGAGGTACGACACTGGATAAGCCATCGAAGCGAACACCAGCAGTCGAGGAGCGTCCGGGTATAGCATGGCGACGAGCAGGATTGATGCAATCCAAACAATGCCGCCACCGATAAAGAACCAGCGCAATCGGTCGAACCGATTCGGGTAGACAAAACGGACTGGCAACACGCTCAGCGCGCTGAACGCTAATATCAGTAGGAGAACGTACCACTCGCTGCCGGCGGGAGCTGCGACTACGACGTAGAAAGCGAAGACATTCCAATAGGACGGGAAGCCGAGGAAGAAGCCTTCCTCGGTGTCTTTGGATTCGGTGTTGGTGAACGCTAGGGCGCTCGCGATGAGTGGGACGGCTGCCCATAGCGAGACTGGATCAGGGAGCCATCCAGCGTGGATTAGAAGGACAATGGGGACGAAAGTGTAGTTGATGTAGTCGATGATATCGTCAAGCCGTGCTCCATCAATCTGTGGCGCGTGACGCTTGACATCGACCTTCCTAGCTAGCGGTCCGTCCACTGAATCGACCACCATCGCGAGGAACATCCAGAAGAAGGCTGTCCGATAGTCCTCGACAAAAATCGCTTCCAACGAAAGCAGTGCCCAAAGCGCGCCAGACGCCGTGCCCAGATGTATGGACATGGCGAGTGCTCGCTGTTGTGGGCTGGTGGAATTATCTGGGCTCACAGGCTTCTCGACTCCTACTCGTTGAACCTTCGTGAGTCCATCATACAGCATTCCTATAATATGTTCAGGGGTGGAACCAGAACGCTAGTCCCAGTACAGCATAGGCCCCCAACAACATGGCCCCTTCGAGCCAGTTACTCTTGCCGTCTGCTGCGATGGCGTTGACAATCATCACAGCGAGGAAGGCGGCGACCGTCTCAAGAATACCAAACTCGAAGGTCAGTCCAATTCCTAGCATCCAGGCGAAGACCACCATCAAGGGGGCCACGAACACAGCGATTTGGGTGCTCGAGCCGATTGCTATGGCGAACGAGAGGTCCATCTTGTCCTTGCCTGCCACGGTCACGGCGGTGAAATGCTCGGCAGCGTTACCGAACAGAGGCACCAAGATTACTCCGATGAACAGGTGCGAAAGGCCGACCTCGCTGGCCGCCTCCTCCAACGAGTGCACAAGAATCTCGGCCATCCAAGAGACAAACAGTGTAGCGACTACAAGCAGGATTACCGAATCGCGCTTGGTCATCTTCGGCTCCTCATCGTGAGAGCCATCGGTAGCGAATAGATCGGAGTGCGTTCCCAATTGGAATACCAAGAAAAGAATGTACATCCCGAGAAGGATTACTGCGGCTGCCCTCGACAGGCTTTTCACGCCCTCTGTTCCCTCAGCACCCCCTACAGTGAGGTGATACACTGTTGGTACGACTAGGGTGATGACGGCGAGAAGTAGGAGCGAGCTGTTTGCAACAAACTGCGTCTCATTAAACGTCTGGACCTTGTGATGTATTCCCCCCCAGACGAATGCTAGGCCCATCACCAACAAGAGATTTCCAAGGATACTACCTATCAGACTGGCTTGTACGATGTGCACCATGACTGTTGCAGTCTCACTGTCCGCGCCGGCCTTATAGGCTGCCCAAATTGCAAAAACCGCGATGATTAGTTCTGCGGCGTTGCCAAAGGTGGCGTTGAGGAGTCCTCCTATGGACTCCGATGTTCGCAGGGCAATCTCCTCAGTGGCATGGCCCATCAGGAAAGCGAGCGGCATAATAGCAACCATAGAGGAAAAGAAGGCTGCTGTCTGATCTTGTGACACGTAGGCGAAGTAGAATGTAATGGGAATAGCCAAGAGAAGTAAATTCAGTTTAGAATGACGAGGATCCATCGCTCTGATCCAGTTAACTTCGCCCTCGGCCATGTCTCTCAGGCCTTGCGCGGGCTATAGGGATGGTCAATATTGCGCCGGCGACACGCAGCGTTCATGGCTTCCTGACCAGCCGGCCAGAATGTGAGTGGTGGGTTTCGACTGGCTCTGAGCGGCACACCCGGGACTGGCAAGAGTACGGTAGCGCGGATACTCTCCGATGGAGGATACGCTGTAGTTTCAGTAGAATCGCTAGCCGAGCAGAACAGTTTGTTGGGTGAGGTTGATCCAGTTGACGGGGCGAGGGTCATCGATACCGACGCGTTGCATGATGCGCTCGCTCCTGAGTGGGAGTCTCCTCCTGACGGGGTCGTAGTGGTGGACGGTCACCTCTCCCATCACCTGCCTTGTGATGCGGTGGCCGTACTGCGCTGCTCACCCGAGATTCTAGAATCCAGACTCGCGAGTAGGGGGTACGCGACCGAGAAGGTGCAGGCAAACTGCGAGTGGGAGTTGCTGGGAGGGGCTTGGAACGAGCGCGAGGGCGATGCCCCATGGTGCGAGTTCGATACTTCGCATAGCAGCGTCGACTCAGTCGTCGCCTCGCTTTCCTACTGGATAGCAGATGGTTTCAAGCCGACTAGCCCGGGCTCGCTGATTGACTGGGTAGCCAGAATGGAGGGGTGACGGTGTTTGAGAGGATGAGGGGAACTTGGACCAAGGCAATCGGGCCACTGGTCCTGAAAATGGGGAATCTTGACCCTAGTGTCTTGACTTGGACCAGTCTAATCCTCGCCCTCGGCGCCTTCTGGCTGATTTCGGGTGCTGCCCTCGACAATAATGGTGCGATCATGATCGGAGTCTCCGTTCTGCTGATACTGCTGGCCGGCGTGCTTGACGCGCTCGATGGTGCTCTGGCCCGTCATCAGGGAGTGGCAGGACCGTACGGAGACTTCCTCGACCACACCATCGACAGGGTTGTTGACGTGGGCCTACTCATTGCGATAGGGATGAACGCGACCTTCATCAGCAATCCGAGTTCGGGGGCTGTGGCGGCGGTGCTGACCTTGTTCGGCTCCTACATGGGGACTCAAGCCCAGTCGGTAGGACTCACCAGAATCTACGGTGGCTTCGGCCGCGCCGACCGCATGGTACTGACAGTGGCCTGCTTGGTCGCAGCTTCTTGGCAGGCTTACTCTGGAGGATTCGGTATTGATCTCTCTGACGTAGGCTATGCCAACTGGGTCCTGCTGGGCAATAGCAACCTCAACGGCATGACGGCCACTCTTGCCATCTCCGCTTGGGGAGGAGTATACACATTCCTCTCTCGCTTCGTCAGTACACGGAATCAGCTGCTGGGATAGTGGCCTTGTAGCAGCCCCGATGAAACACGCCTTGCCCGCCGAAGGCGGGGGGTAACGGTTATCCTCTCTACGACTCGCCTCGACCTCGTGGACTTCATCGTCGAGAGGGCTCTGGCTGACAGAGGTGACAATGCCGCACCTCACGACCTGAGCGACAGGAAGAACGATGCGGAACTAAAGAGTCTGCTCAAATCACTACAGCCCAAGATACGTGTGTTCGGCTGTGGAGGGTGCGGTTCCAACACCGTGGCGAGGCTAGAGCTTGAAGGTGTGTTTGACGGGACATATGTCAGGGGACTGGCGGTGAACACCGACGCCCAACACCTGTTGAGGGTTAATGTCCGGGACAAGGTGCTGATTGGGCGCTCTGCCAGAGGCAGAGGCGCCGGCGGTGATCCGGAAAAGGGCGAGCAGGCCGCATACGAGTCTGAGCGCGCGCTCAAGACGGAAATCGAAGACTGCGATCTGGCATTCATCACAGCGGGACTAGGAGGTGGCACTGGGACAGGGAGTGCGCATGTAGTTGCTCGGCTGGCCAAATCGGCCGGAGCTCTGACCATCGCTGTGGTAAGTTACCCCTTCATGTCGGAGGGGGCACTACGGAAGCAGAATGCAGAATGGGGCTTGGAAAGACTGCGAGAGGTGTGCGACACAGTGGTCGTACTACCCAACGAGCGTCTTCTCAAGATCGAGGGGGTTCGTGACCTCCCGCTCGACGCTGCATTCCGCGTCGCGGACGAATTATTGATGAGGAGTATTTCAGGAGTTTCCGAAATGCTTTCGAAGGAGGGTGTCGTCAACCTCGACTTCCAGGACCTGCGCTCCGTGATGGAAAACGGTGGAGGAGTGGCGGTCATCGGACTCGGTGAGGCTCACGGCGAGGGCAGGGCTGAGAGGGCCACCGAGGAGGCTCTGGAATCACCTCTGCTCGACATAGACATTTCAGATGCCCGCGGGGCGCTGATAAATGTGGTCGGCGGACCTACTCTGTCACTTGGGGATGCCGAGCAGTGCGCCAAACTGATTCGCGAAAAGGTGAATCCCTATGCTCGAATCATCTGGGGCGCTACTACTGATGACACCATGGGAGACAATATCAGGGTCCTGCTCGTGTTGACTGGCGTGAAGAGCGAGCAGATAGATGGAGCTTCGCGACACACTCAGATACGCAACCTCAGGGACCGTACCGTCGAGTTCGTGAATTGATTTTCACTCTGATTTTATTTCGAGCCCCTTAGGGCTCGCCCGGCGTGCTTAAATGGAGTCTGTCGGTCGCCGGGTCGCTTCAAGGATTAGTGATGGCTATCGAGAGTTCCAATGTAGGTCCCATCGAGGAGACTGTTCAGAGTTGGCAGGACGAGATTGAAGGGCGTGTTCGCAGCCTTCAGACCGGCCCCTACGCTCGCATCCTCAAGATGGCAAGGAAGCCGTCCAAGCAGGAGTTTCGCCAGACCATAATCGTCTGCGGCATCGGGATGTTTATCCTCGGCGCGATCGGATTCGTGATGCTGTGGCTGATGGATAGTGCCTTCCCGTCCTTCTTCAATTGGCTAACCGAGTGAGGTAAAAAAAATGTCAGATACGTTCACAGTTTACATCCGAAACGGAGAGAGAGTGCTGCTCATGCAGCGCGCCGATGGAGTCGCAGACTTCCCTGGTGCCTGGGACGGTATCTACGGCATCGGTGACCCCGAGAACCTAGATACAGTGGTGGCTAGGATAACTGAGGTCACCGGTATCGAGGCTGACAACCTGCAATACGTGCGCTCGGGAGGCGCCCGCGGCTTAGCCTACGAGAACCGCCTCAACGAAGTCACACCACTTCTCTTCATCAGCTCGGTCGAGGAGGTCGATGCTCGTGGCCTGTACAAGGGCTACGAGTGGATTGACCCGGGGACCATTCAGGAGAGGGAGTACTCCACCCCACAACTGCGCGACATGTACGGTGACGTCGCTTCCTATCTCTACATCCTCAAGACCTCCATTGGTCAAGAGCAGAATGTGGCTAATGAGGTCCGAGCCCGACTCTCCGGTACTGGTTCGCTCGAGGATATTCAAGACGAAATCTTTGGCGTCCTCAGTCCTCACTTCATGCGTGGCTACATCTTCGTCGAAGCCTCGGCCCTACATCACGTCGAGAAGCTCATCGGACGAGTCGGTGTCTCCACAACGCCGATGAAGAACTGTCGCAAGGTACTCGGCGGCGAGTCGCCGTTGGGCGATGTGCTTCCCTATCTTGAGCCCAAGGCGGCGACTGCCGGCATCGAAGAGGGTAGCATCGTGGAGATTCACGGCGGCGCCTTCCGAGGTCAAGCGGCCCGTGTGACCCGTGTAACAGAGTCGAAAGAAGAGGTCACCGTCGAGCTCTTTGAGGCAGCAGTGCCGGTGGCCCTCACAGTGCGCGCCGACCAAGTTAGAGTCACCCAGCGCGTTGAGTAGTGCTGGAGGCTCGCCCTACGGGCATTGCATCACTCTCAAATAGGGAAAGCAGGACGGCGGGGCGCACTAACAGGAGGCTATAACGGATGTCTGCACGTAATGAAACGCCACACAAGGTGATTCAGATGCTCGGACAGAAGACGTGTAATGGCTCCTGGGAGGAGTCTTCTGAGAACCTGACTATGGATCAGGTCAAGAAGCTGGCAGAGGACCAGAAAGACCGGCTCACGGGCGCCAATCTGTACGCCCGAAGCCGTGAGATTATGGGCACTTGTGTCTCTATGAGAGTGAATGTCGAGGGCATGGCACCGAAGGATGCTTTGCAAGCGATGAGTGAGGGTAGGTTTAGCGAACATTTCAGTTGAGAATCACGAATTGCGGGAGAGGGTGACCTCGTTGACCGCGGAGGTGGAAAAAATGCAGGAAAACATTCAGAGCGCGATTCAACAGGCTCTCGATGAGTCGCCAGAGCGCAAGTTCGTCGAGTCAGTCGAGATGGCTTTCACCCTCAGGGATGTTGATCTGAAGAATCCGACGAACAGGATCCAGGAAGAGGTTCGCCTGCCCACCGGAAGGGGCAAACCGATACGCATCACGATGTTTGCTGGCGGCGAGATGGCCACCAAGGCCAAGGCCGCCGGAATTGATGTCATAGATCCATCCACCATTGAGGATCTGGGCGGCAACCGGCAACAAGCCCGCAAGATGGCCAACAAGAGTGACTTCTTCCTGTCCGAGATACCCCACATGGGGACCGTTGGAAGATTCCTCGGTGTCGTACTAGGACCGCGTGGCAAGATGCCTCGCCCGGTCCCTCCCAATCTAGACCCTGGAACGATTGCCGCCGGACTCAAGGATACCGCGATTGTCAGGTCACGAGACCATATCACCTTCCACACCGCAATGGGCTCGCGTGAGCAGGGGGTCGACGACCTCACCACTAATGCAATGGCAATCTGGAACCGGGTCATCGGCAAACTGGAGAGAGGAGCTGGGAACATCCGCTCGTGCTACATCAAAACCTCGATGGGGCCCTCTATCAAGGTGAAGGTGATTGAATGATGGCCAAGGTAGCACCCTGGAAGAAGGACCGGGTGTCCGAACTCGCAGAGATACTCTCCAACGATGGCATCGTCGGGATTGTGGATATCGGAGGAGTGCCTGCCGGGAATATGCTGGGCATGCGCAACTCGCTGCGCGATAAGATGACGATGACAATGGCAAAGAAGACGCTGATTAGGATCGCTTGGGAACAGGCCGGCCTGTCTGGAGATAGTCTCGGCGAGCTGCTCGATGGGGCTGTCCAGCCCTGCATAGTACATTCCGAGAGCCTGAACTCCTTCGAGCTGTTTGCTAAACTCGAGGAAACCCGTCAGGGCCGCGCGGCTAAGGAGGGTGAAAAGGCTCCCTCAGATATTGTGGTCGAGAAGGGTCCAACCGAGTTCGGACCGGGACCTATTGTGGGCGAGTTCAACGCAGTAGGCATACCAGCCAAGATAGACAGGGGCAAGGTCGCCATCCAGAAGACTGTTACCGTAGTCAACGAGGGTGAAACCATCTCCGGTGACCTTGGGATTATGCTGGCCAAGCTAGGAATAACTCCGATAGAGATCGGGCTAATCCTGACTGGAGCCGTAGAGGATGGAGTCGTGTTCCCTGCCTCATCCCTGAATCTCGATTTGGACGGTTTCAAGAGCGATGTTATCTCAGCGACCTCGGGCGCCTTCAACTTGGCATGCAACACACGATGGTTCTCGACGACCACTATGCCCACGCTGTTGTCCAAGGCCAGCAGCGAGGCGATGTCCGTCGCCATAGAAGCAGGGGTCGTCAACGACGAGACTGCTTTACTGTTTATCTCACGCGCGAACGCGCACGCTATGGCCCTTGCAGGTCAGTTAGATTCCTCAGCGCTCGATGAGGCGCTCGCTCAGGCACTCGGTGCCGCAGCGAGTACGAGCGCTGCTGCCGCACCCTCCGATGCGGCTGACTCAGAAGCAGGTGCCGAGGCACCGGTCGAGGAGGAAGATGGGGAAGAGGAGGAAGTCGAGTTCGATGGACTGGGCGACCTCTTCGGTTGAAAAAAAAGGTGAAAAAAATGGAATATGTATATGCTGCAATGCTACTGCACTCTGCTGAGAAGAACATTGATGAAGACGCTGTAAGCGCGGTTTTGACCGCTGCTGGAGTGGATGCTGACGAAGGCCGTGTGAAGGCTCTAGTCGCATCCTTGGGCTCCGTCGATATTGGTGAGGCCATGGCTACCGCCGTGGCAGCTCCGGTTGCTTCGGCCGCACCTGCTGCCTCTGGCGGCGGTGGCGCTGAGGCGGCTCCGGCTGAGGAAGAGGCTGCAGAGGAAGAGCCTGAGGACGAGGGCGCTGGCTTCGAAGGCCTCGGCTCACTCTTCGGCTGATCCCGCAGGACACAACTTGACGCGAAGCCGCTATGGGCGAGAGCCTAGAGGCCGAGGCGATGGCGTCTAGCCGGCTGCTTGAGATTCCGGTCAGCATCGCCCCTACTGATGCCATCCGCGCTCTACGCGAGATTGGAGAGGCGCGCGGATGGGAAATGAGGCGAATTCAGGAGTCGCGGATGGTCCACAGATGGGCCATCATCGTTCCAATATCAAGGCAGGCGAGGGTAATCGGTCTGGTCGTGGAAGACGGTGAGTCTGCAGGTTTCTCCATACGCTCATGGTCCTACGTTCCAGGTTCGGCTGGGAGACTGTCCACAGTGTCATTTGAGATCCCTCGTCAGATGGAGGGTGAGATTTGGACCTCGCTGTTGAAGCAGTGGGCCGGTTCACTCCCTCGCTGCCCTTGGAAGTGGAGTTTTGGCGAGCGCTCCATGATAGGGTACTTCCTCCCAGAATTCAGGCGCTCAAGGGTGCTGTTCCGAGGCGAGGGAGTCGATACCGATGACTGGAATAGAAGTGATTCAGATGAATGATGGATTTATCATCCATTGTACGTTCTTCGGGGTGTGAATCTCAAAGCCTCGCTGGTGGCCCTGCTACTGCTAGGCGGTTCGCTCTCTGGTTGCATGGGACCTGCCGACAAGGATGTCGATGGCGTTTCCGACGAGCTGGACCTGTGCTCTTTTACCCCTATCGAAGAAGCGGTGGACGAGAGCGGTTGTTCGGCGAGCCAGAAGGATAGTGACGCGGATGGTGTCTCGGATGCGAATGATTTGTGTGTGCAGACCTTGATTGGCGAAGATACGGACAAGAACGGATGCAGTGCGACTGAGAGGGACGATGACGGTGACGGCCTCGTCGATGCTGACGACTCATGTCCCTCCACGCCTGCCAACGAGACCGCAGCCAGCGACGGCTGTGCAGATTCTGAGGTCGACATGTCGATGCGTCCGTGGTGGTGCCACTCGACGGGCACCGGACACGGCGATGATCAGGACCACGGCGACCACCTTGCTCCCGCCTATCACGAGATGACGAAAGGGATGCTGTCATGGCAGGACTGTATCGATGTCTCAGAGCAGTTCGAAGCCGCGATTGCGTGGGCGATGCAATGGCCCACACTCGCCGATGCCGAGGCGGACGGATTCCACATGGCGGTGGACTACGTCAGGGGCATGGGCACGCATCACGTCCGGTTAGGTGACTTCTCGATGGAGAATGACGATTTCGACCCCCTCAACCCCGAGTTCCTAGGCACTAGAATGGACGATGATTTCGATTTCGAACGACCGGAGTTCCTGATGTACGCCAGCAGCGCACAGGATGCGGGGCTCGTCGGGTTTGCATGGTACGTGCAGACAGACTCAGTAAACCCCCCCTCAGGATTCTCTGGTGATAACGACTGGTGGCATGTCCATGAAACGCTCTGTTTCACTAACTCCAGCTTCCAAGTGGTCGGCGAGGACATCAACGATGAGGACTGCCATTATCGAGATGGAACCAATGTGTATCTGGATGATTACTGGATGACGCATGCATGGATCATCGAGCCTTGGCTAACCGAATTCGACGTCTTTACCAACCACCACCCATGTCTGAAGGAAGAGGGAGCGGTCAGCGACCCCGAAGACTCGTGCTGGAATGAGGCGAGGGGTGAAGGCAGTGGTGAACACAACCATTAGGCCCTACAATCCTCATCTGAAATTAATGTGGGTTCGTGAAAGAACCTGTAACAAACGCAGAATGAGAGTGTTTGATAGGGGGCGTGCTGACGGCGGCACGGGAACAACATGGACTTTGAAGATCTAGTCAACACGCCGAGGAAGATGAGAATCCTCGGGATAAGTGTGGCTTTCATGCTGGCCTTCCCGTTGTACTTCCAGTTGATGCCTTCCTTGATTGATGACGACATGATTGGAGGAGGTTTTTCGGGCCCCTCGGGCGATTGGGAGGTCGGATTCGCTGAGACTCCGATAATCATGCAGGAATCCCAGATGTTGGGAGATGGAGACACCCATGACACCTTCTTCGACGTCATGTCTGAGTTGGATATCGGATATGTCGAGTTGAATGTAGAGTGCAATGACAACGATGATCCCGGACCGGGTTTCACTGACAGTGCAGAGGGCAGCAGCGATGTTAGTCAGGTCGAGGGTGAGTTCGTAGACCAAACCGATGACGGGCCTTGCTCAGGAGGTGATTCGGGTTTCACACTTCGATGGGATGTCACTCAGAACTACACTGGAGCGAACTACACGGCTACCGGGATGAGCGAATCAGAATTGCGCAACATGTGGGTGGATGGTGGCATGGGCAGAGGCACTTGGGCTGCCACGATTACAGCTGAAATCAACTCCCCTCCATCTCCTCTGGGTTCCATCATCGATTCTGACGAGGAGTACGATATCACTTGGACCGTTATGACCTACGAATTGATACTGCAACCCGTCATCGACGTAGAGACCTGATTAGGTCTTAGCGTAGATACTGATTACGTCCCCATCCTGCACTTCGTACTCGGCGCCAATGACTCTCGATGATCTGGCATCAACCGCCCTGATGAAGCCATCACCGAGATCGGAGTGGACCGCGTAAGCAAGTCCTTTCGCTGTAGTTCCCTCAGCGACCAGTAATGCGTCAGGGAGGATATTGCCGTCACCGTCGACCCATTGGGTCTCGTCCTGAACCGGGTACGCCACCCTGTGCGAGAGTGTGCCGAAGACCACTTCGGACAACAGACCGACGAGTCCGCCCCCTTCCCAAACCAGAGATTCAGTAATCGATGTCAGTGCCTTCCTCTGAGTTTGTGATAGCCTCGCTTCCCCCTCGGGCGTGATTTCGAAGTCCGACTCTCCGATGCTATGCTCGATTAGACCTGCCTGCGAGGCCCTGCTGAGTGCCAGTTCAGCCTCGGCGCTGGTCGCAACGAGTACGCCACCCTCACTCCGAATCATCTCTGCGAGTGGAATCCATGAACCGGACATCGCTAGGTCTGCCTTGTTCGCGGCGACCGAAATCGGGAACAGCTCGCTGCGAATCGCCGATGACATTGACTTCATCTCGGCCTCTCCCCAGTTCCAGGGCACATCGGCATTGGGATGTTCGGAGTGCACGGCGTTGAATCCAGCTACAACGTGCTGCTCGGAGGCGCCGATACCGGTGAGTTGGTCTACAGCGTAGTCAATCAGAGCCCTGTCACCCTCAGCCTGTACCCGTCTGGCACCACGCTTCCAGCCGATGCTGAGTATTCCGGCTATCCACGCCTCAAGCTCCTCGATGAGGAAGTTATGTTCCTCGATTGGGTCTGAGCCGCCGCTGCCAACAGGATTCCCGTTGATGTCAGTCGATCCAGATACGTCCACGACCTGAATCAGGGCGTCGCACCTCGCGAGGTCGGAAAGGAACTGATTGCCCCGGCCCTTGCCCTCATGGGCTCCGGGGACCAGTCCGGCGACGTCCACTAGAGTTACCGGGACCAGTCGGCGGTGATCGGTGCAAGAGCCGGAGTTCGGAGTGCAGATGCTGCCCCGTCTCGGATCATCTTCGATGTTCGCCTCGAGCCTTCCCGCCTGCTCTCTCCTTCTGCGCAACTCGGAGCAAGCACACACAGAGGGCAGAGGTAGCCACGCCACGCCTACGTTTGGGTCGATGGTCGTGAACGGGTAGTTGGCGATTTCCACGGGAGTCTGCGTCATCGCAGAGAATGTAGTGGATTTACCCACGTTCGGCTTGCCGACGAGCCCTATGCGCATGCCATCCCTCAGAAGTGAAGTGGGGCTCTCGCTCTCAAGGTGACGGTTGTCTGCAGGTGCTCACAACTCTGTGGCACTGCCGGCATCGTCACTCTCCCCAACAGGCACCACTGTGGTGTCGAGGCTTGCCCCACTTGCTAGGATCTTTCTCACCGAAGTAGGCGAGGCCAGAGAGTAGGCTTCTGTGGTTATCGAGCTGGATGTGGCTCTATCGGTGTCAACCCGAGCACCCCGGAACAGGCCGCTGACTGCATTGAGGGTGTGCATGATGGCGCCAACTGCAGCGCCATAGAACAGAATCGCCCCCACTGCCTGAACATCTGCAGCTAAGGCGCTTGAATCATCCACTGTGGCCTCAATCAGAGCCATATCAATCAAATCCGACATCATCGACACCGTGAGACCGAGGAAGGCGCCACCTACCATCATCCAGTAGGCCCAGCGGGCACGATTGCGTGACAGAAGGTTCCTGCCCGTAACTGTGGGGAATAGATGAAGTGCGGCTCCGAGTGAAATCGGCACTAGGATTAGCCAGATTCCCATCAGCAGCAGTGTTGGCGCCATACCAGAGAGTTCGGGTGTCGCCGCTAGAGCATCGGACTGTACGAACAGCGAGGCTGCGGCCAGCGGCAGCAGCATAGAGGCGCCCAGATTCAACTCGGCGATACCCGCTGAATCGGAGTTTTCAATGAAGGCGTCGCCACCCCTGAGGGTCATCATGACATTGGCTGCGAGAGCCATTATGGGAATCATCGCCAGAGCCATCAGGAAGGCCATGACTATGCTGTCCTGAGATGAGGGCTGTAGTTGCTCAAAAGTGACTCCGAGCATGTCAGCAGCCATCATCCCATTGCTATCTCCTATCGGATTTATCGTTGCCAGAGCACCGACTAGTGTAGCCGCTCCCAGTGACCTCGACCACAGCGGATTACCCGAGGCGCTGGACGAAACGTACAGAGCGACTCCTGCAGCTGTAGCGAAGAAGAAGGTACCTCCAATCATGTGAGCCAGCAGCCACTGCCCTGCTCCGGCTTGAATGCTGCCCGTAATGATGGTGGCAGCTGTGGATATCGGATCTGCTAGCATCCCCATGATGATGAGCCAGCCCGGAATAGGCAGAGCTCTTTGTCTCTCGGAGATAGTCAGAAGCAGGTTGATGACGATGGCAATGAAGCCAAGGACGTGCATGCCGGTACCGATTAGGAAGATATTCACACCCAGTATCTCGGAGTCATGGGCAGCGACGACTAGGACAAGGACTGACAGTGTCCAAAGGAACGAGACTAGTGTAGCATTCCTCTCACTGGCGAGTTTGGTGCCGGCGAGGCGGGGCATGATATGCAGACTGGAGCCAATCAGTAGCATCCCAATCCCACCATACAGCGCCGCGTAGTTGGATGCGTAGATGAGCGTGTTCGCGGTCGGGTCGTAACCCCATGCTGAAAGACTGTGCAGAGCGGTTGGATCTTGCTTCAACCACAGACCCTCAAAGACCAGTGTCGATGCTGCGATGAGCCAGAGCATGCCCTGAATAAACCACGCCTTGGAAGCGGATCCATCCCTACCTTCGACTAAATCGATTCCCGGCCCTAAGGC
>DAGM01000030.1:0-844 GCA_002495735.1 Euryarchaeota archaeon UBA54 | reverse complement strand
CCGTTCTGCATCAAGAAGTAGGTAAGCAGCATTAACCCCCAAAAAAGCACCAAAGAAGTCAGAACGTCGCCCATTTGAACACCTCACTCGCTAGTCGCTTCCGTCAGCATGGTGGCTATGATTGCGAACACGCCCCCCATGACTCCCAGGATGAAGAACCAGATACCGGAGTCGAAAACTCCGTCAAACATCGGCAGAATCTCGGAAATCACCGGCAGGTCCCTGCTGGGATAGAGAATACCGTGGAGTACGAGCAGAGCCAGTGAGGTCACCAGGCCGAATGCAAGGACAACCCATGATGACGACGGTTCCTCCTCTCCTTGGATGAACTCGCCGACTGTACCGGAGCCACTCTCAGACATCTCAGTCCCTCTGTCCCAACCAATCGGGACGCATCTACCACCGAAGATTGCCCCTTAAGCATTGGGCGAGGGACTATGTCCCTCGTCTAAGGTGCGCGAGCAAGATCCACCGCTGAACCACGTCTGTTACCCCCAGTTCCCATTTGGGCCGGTAGCCAGAGGTCGCTATCGACCTCAGCCCTCCAGACCCCTTTGCACTCGCAGTCCAGATCTGCGAACTCGCGGATGTCGGCAGAGACCGAGTAGCGCTCTATCGCAGCGACCACCTCAACATCGCACGAGCCGCAGTTGTGAGCACCCCTGAGTTTTCCACCCGCAGTCGGGTGGACGATGACGCGGGCCTTCGACTCGGTGATGTCGGCGTGGGTTCGCTCGAGCATCTCCACTAGAGACCATAGCCAAGGTGTGCGGTACTCGCGATTGCGGTAGAGTCGATCGACGATGGTTCGCCGCTGGATGTTCATCGGGTTAACCGAGATGTC
>DAGM01000019.1:5823-18540 GCA_002495735.1 Euryarchaeota archaeon UBA54 | reverse complement strand
GGAGACAGTCCTCTGAACGAGGTCCGCTTGATGCATGTCACCGTCAATGATTGAGCATCTAACGCAATTTCGCAATGGGTCAACTTCATGGAGCCCATCCCTGCCGACATCACCGTAGGTGATGATATGGGAGAGGCCGATCCCTTCGATGCGAGGTCCCACTTCGTTACGAGCGACGGCTCACAAGCCCCCTTCGTCGACATAGGGGCACTGGAACGTTCGGGAATATGTGACCTAGGCGAAATACCCGCCTCGATTCGTATTCTCCTAGAGGCAGCCCTTCGCAAGTGCGATGGCTTCCTGATTACCGAGGAAGACGTCCTAAGGATAGCCACATGGTCCCCGGAGATGACTCCCGGGGAGATTCCTTTCAGCCCCAGTAGAGTCATCCTGCAGGATTTCACAGGGGTGCCTGCAGTCGTTGACATCGCCGCACTGCGTGATGCCATGGTGGCGATGGGAAAAGATCCAGAGAGAGTCAATCCGCAGGTACCGGTCGATTTGGTTGTAGATCACTCGGTCCAAGTTGACATCTCCGGTTTGTTCCCAAACGCCCGCGAGCGTAATCTTGAGATTGAGTATGAACGCAATCTCGAGCGCTACAAGTTCCTGAAGTGGGGCCAGCAGAGTCTCGACAACTTCCGTGCTGTTCCCCCTGGTCGAGGCATCGTCCATCAAGTGAATCTGGAGTGGATAGCGAGCGTGGCTCGGGAGGAAGAGGGAATATGGATTCCCGACACTCTAGTGGGTACGGACTCCCATACCACGATGATCAACGGCCTCGGTGTCCTAGGCTGGGGAGTAGGCGGTATCGAGGCTGAGGCGGTAATGCTGGGCCAACCGATTTACATGCTGCTGCCGAAGGTAGTCGGATTCGAGCTCAGGGGCTCACTCCAGTCAGGTGTAACGGCGACCGACATGACACTGAGGGTGGTGGAGATGCTGAGGGAGCATGACTGCGTGGACAAGTTCGTCGAATTCTATGGCTCTGGAATTGCTGGCCTCAGTCTCCCAGACCGAGCCACAATCGCCAATATGGCTCCCGAGTACGGCGCCACATGCGGCTTTTTCCCTGTGGATCAGACTACTCTCGACTACATGCTACTGTCGGGGCGCGAACCCTCTCATGTCGAGGATGTCAAGCGCTATTTGTCCGCGCAGGGCTTGTTCTACACCGACTCTACACCAGCCCCTTCGTTCACCTCCTCTCTATCGCTCGATCTTTCGACCGTCGAACCCTCTCTGGCAGGGCCCAAGAGGCCTCAGGATAGGGTACTTCTGTCTGAGATGAAGTCACACTGGAGGGAGAGTCTGAATGCTCCAATCGGCCATCAGGGCCACGGTATCACCTCTTCGCAAAACGATGCTAGTGCCGCAATCGCCGGGCGCGATGCGGAGTTGAAGCACGGTGATGTCGTAATTGCCGCCATCACGAGCTGCACCAACACTAGCAACCCCAGCGTGATGATAGCGGCAGGTTTGCTCGCCCGAAATGCCCGTGACAGAGGGTTGTCAATCAAGCCCTGGGTGAAACCCAGCCTCGCTCCCGGTAGCAGGGTTGTAACCGACTACTACGACGCCGCCGGCTTGACAGAAGGCCTCGATGCCCTCGGATTCAGCGTTGTCGGTTACGGCTGCACCACCTGTATTGGTAACTCAGGGCCCCTCGATGAGGAGATAGAGGCCGCCGTAGACGAGGCGAAACTGGTCGTCGGCAGTGTTCTCTCGGGAAACCGAAACTTCGAGGGTAGAATTCACCAGAAAGTTAAGGCGAACTATCTCGCAAGTCCCCCTCTCGTGGTGGCCTACGCCCTCGCTGGCACTCTCGACATCGATTTCTCAAGCGACCCCCTCGGTCACACTAAGTCGGGCGAACCGGTGATGCTCGCGGACATCTGGCCCAGTGACGACGAGATCCGCTCGACCATAGAGGAGGTAATTGAACCTGAAATGTTCAAACAGCGCTACGAGGACATCCTCAGAGAGCCACGTTGGGACGCGATTCCCAGCAAGTCTGGATCTCTGTATCCTTGGGATGACTCTTCGACCTATATCCGCTTACCTTCCTTCCTCGAGGGAATCCAGCCCGAACCGGCTCCGATAGAGCCTATTCATGGCGCTAGGGTTCTGGTAAAGGTCGGTGATTCGGTGACCACCGACCACATCAGTCCAGCCGGCGCGTTCCCTCATCATGGTCCCGCTGGTCAGTACCTGATAGGCAACGGAGTCCAGCCGCGTGATTTCAACTCGTTCGGAAGTCGTCGAGGCAATCACGAGGTGATGGTGCGTGGTACCTTCGCCAACATCCGTATGCGAAATCAGATAGCGCCCGGTACGGAAGGTGGTTTCACTACTTACTTCCCCACCGGGGAAGTCACCTCGATATACGAGGCCAGCAACAGATACCGCGAGGACAGTACTCCCTTGGTTGTGCTCGCCGGTTCTCAGTATGGGACCGGCAGCAGCAGGGATTGGGCTGCCAAAGGCACCTTGCTGCTAGGCGTGAGGGCAGTCATAGCTACCTCATTCGAGAGGATCCATCGTTCCAACTTGGTGGGAATGGGGGTCCTCCCTCTGACCTTCCTCGAGGGCGAAGACGCTGTCAGCCTCGGTCTAGATGGCTCTGAGCTATTTGACATCCCAGCGAGAGCCGATTTGCAGCCTATGTCGTTGATACCAGTTACAGCCACTAGGTCCGACAGCAGCACAGTCGAGTTCGAAGCCGTCGTAAGACTGGATACGCCAGTCGAGGTTGAATATTACAGGAACGGAGGCATTCTGCCGACCGTGCTGAGGAATCTGGCCGAAGCATGAAAGCCATCATCGCAGCCCGGAGACTGAGGAACTGATTCTCGGAGCATTGACCATGGAACTAAGGGGGGCTGTCAGATTCCGATTCCACTCCCAGGAGCACGATGTCGATGTGCTGCTCGAGGGCGATGCCGCATGGGTCACCAAGGTTCGTGAGGAATTGGGACTTTCGGGAGAAGTTGGTGTACTACAACCTCTAGCTGCTCGTTTGGCCGAGTCCGACGAGCCTGAACCTGAATCGGCTATGGGGGAGGAGGCCGAAATATACGAGGAAATACCTCCGCCTGAGGATGCAGTCCTGCCTGGTCCTCCGCCAGACCCCTCAAGGATTCCCTCAGTGGTTCGCATCATTGGCAGCCTTGATGTGGACTCTGAAATCTCCGAACTCGGTGGTGGTGAGAGGAGCGATCCGGATATCGCGACCATAATAGAAATCCTTGACGAATTGGAGGATGAGGTTGAACCGTTGTCTGACAACATGTCGGGAGAACCACTGACTGAAGCTTGGATTCAACTTCTCCTCACCCTTGTGGTCCGTGAGCACGGTCACACCTCGTTGCCGCTGAGCTCGATAGAGCAGGCCGTGGGAGACAGGACGAACCGGCAGGTGGTGGATCTGGAAATCTTCCTAGACCGTTTATGGATGATGGGAAGGTTGGAGAGGATTCACGGCGGTGCAGAGGTCCAGTATGCACCTAATCCCAGTTGGTTAGAGTTACGGTAATACTTCGTTGAAACCACCAACTCCTATGGAGTTGCCAAACTCATTTGTGGCGAAGGCATAAGTGATGAGTGAAACTCCGGTTGAGCATGCTGCATACGCCTGAGTCTACCCGAAATCGAACCAAGGAGGGTCGCAAGGCCATCTTCATGGTGTTATTGATGTTGACCTCACTGATGGTTTCGTTAGTACCGGCCGTGAGCGCTTCACACATCACCCAGTACGCAGTACAACGTGATCCGGCCCATCTCTCAGTCGGCGATCTGAACTGCGACGGCCACAACGATATCCTCTCTGTTAGCGTGATGGGACACTACATCACAGCTTTGTACAACGACGGACAAGGCAACTTCGCAGACAGGCAGGACGTGTTCATATCGAACAACGCTTCGCAGCGTGCAGGTTTCGTGGATACCGCCAACTCCGTCGACGCCGAGATTGCTGACATCGACGGTGATGGTGTGAATGATATCGTCTACTACCAGGAGAACATACGCTTCGTCGGAGAGAGTTTCGTCAGGCCGGGCAACCTGACTACGATGTGGGGAGAATGCTCCGAGAGAGTGAACCAGTGGGACAACACCGAGATTACAGTCTCCAACCCGTATCACCTTGGGATGGAGGTCGGCGACATCGATGGGGATGATAATGCCGACATCGTGCTACTCACTTACGATGCCACAGCCACCAACCAATACATACAGATCTATCGTGGACCGGATCCTTCCCTTTTGACCAACCAGCAGGCGATAGCTGTCCCACTGACCAATGGGATGTACGTCGAGACTCACTTGGGGCATTGGGGGGAGACAGTCCAAGGAGGCGGTATTCCCGGAGGCTTGGGTGACTGCGAGGACCTTGACATCTGGCTCCTCAGAACTCCTCCGTTTAACCCTGGTGTGGGGACCTCTGTCGGACACCACGACAACATGACTGTGCTTGAGTACGACTGTATCACCGACCAGTACCCAAACCCTCTGGACGCAACCGCTCAAGGAATCCACGAATTCAAGCTCGATGCCGAGCACAACTACCCTCTGTACGGCCTCGACATCGCCGACACTGATGGAGACAACGAGATAGATCTCATCGCAGCAGTTGACGGAATCACTGGAAACATCTCCTACGCTACTAGGTCGGGTAGCAGCTGGAACACCCAGAACTACGTCTACCTCGGCGACTATCTCGGGGCCTCAATCACTATCGTGGATGTCAATCAGGACGGTGAAGTCGACTTCTTCGTGCCCACTGAGGTCACACTGACTCGCCTACAAGATTCGTCCGCACAGAACCAGACTTACTTACTGCTGGATAATCTCCGTGAGATTAACTCTGTCGAGATTATCCTCGCCAACCCCAGCGGACCCGGGTACCTCTCCTCTCTTTCATTCGATGTCGGACGTCGACCCACTATGGCCATCCCCGGCCAACTTCAAGGGGGTGACAACAGCGCCTACGAGATTATCATTGGCCAGCGCGACTACTCCTACAGGTTCGCCGACAACGCAATGTGGCTAGACACTCAGGGCTGGGCCGGAGCAGGCGATTTCCTCTCAGTACTAACTCTGGACAACGAGGACGTAGGTATCACAGGGGTGACAATCGCGCCTGCATCCTACAACCCTGCTACGGGAGAAGCCGAGATTGGAGAGGGGAGTAGATGGGTAAATGTTACAGTGAAAAATACTGGCCTAAATCCCATTTCCGGATCAGTCGATGTCGACCTCGAGGTAAGAGAGGTCCTAGGAGGGACCGATACTGTGGTCTATTCCAACGACTTCGAGGGCAACGAGGATACCACGAACTGCGCAAATTGTGCCTTCCTGAAGAACTCCTACACCGGGATGTACGGGGCCGGAGCTTCGTCTTGGCACATAGAGACCAACTCCACTGCCTCCACCCAGAATGTTTCTTGGTACGAGGCTGACAGCAACCCAACTGACTACTACTGGGCAGGACTAGACTACAATGGCAACAACGAGAGCGACTCCGGCTACTACAACAACATGGATGAGGCACTTATCCTCGAGAATGTCGATTTGACCGGCGCCGATGCTGCCTTCATGGATGTCTCTCTGATGTGCAGTGCAGGTTTCTTTGAGTTGTTCCTTGCAGAGCAGTACTCGGTTGTCGAGCGCTGGCTGTACGAAGACTCGTGCGGCATAGAGATTTGGTCAGAAGGTAACGGCTGGGAATCCGTCTTTTTCACCGGAGGATGGGATTACAATCGATTCGTCAGAATCTATGCTCAAGGATTCGATCCAGAGTACAACACAAATAATGGCAATTATGCGGATGAATACCTAACTGGTTGGTTGGACTACACCGAAGGAGGGGGGACGTCGGAGGCCGAGGATGAAAGGGAATCAATCGATTTGACACGCTATGCGGGACAGATCATCGATATCCGCTTCCGCTTCCGCAGCGGCCTCATGGGATCCGTTGGGCCTGCAGGCTCTTCCGAAGACTCCGGATTGGACGGTTTTGCCTTCGATAACATCACCATCAGGAAGAGGGACGTCACCTTCGGAACCACCGAGACGGTAAGTCAACAACTGAACTTCAACGGCTTCGCAGCCGGTGCATCTGAGGAAGTCAGCCTGACTGCTGACTTCATTGACAACAGGACATACTACGTGAAGACCGAGCTGACTAACCCCTCGGGTTTCACCGACATGGACGACCTAAATGACGAGGTTAAATTCCAGCTTACAGTGAACAACTTGTTCGATCCGTGCCTTGCTGAGGAGCACTGGGTCGATTTGGAGAATGGAGTCAGGTACGCCTCAGGCGAGCGTGACATCCGTGTAAAGGCCCGTAACTGTGGCAACACCATCACTGACTTCCAGTTAGAGGCATTCATTCAGAACGCCGAGCCGGACCTCGTCGCTATCGAGGACTTCTCAGGCATCGAGCCAATATGGTCAGATGACGGCAACGAGAATGGTAGCAGACTAGACGACTCCACAGGCTCGAACGATATGCTTCCTCAGAACGTCGGCGTGTTCAACAGTCACGCATATTGGCTGGGACACCCGAGCGATGGCTACGGCGACAACTGGAACGAGACCGTGACATTGGACCCAATCTCCGTCACGGCAACAGGGGCCGACTTCACCTACCTGACCTTCGACTACTACGCAGAAGGCGACTACCTCAAGGACAACAACGGCAACATCCTAGCTATCAGAGATGCAGCCAACCTAGAGATTACTTGGACCAAGCAGGGAGAGGTCTTTGAGGGGGTTGTATACGGGACTTGGACCGACCTTAATGAGAATGGAATCCAGAACACCAATCCTGAGGATCCCAACTTTCACCGCTGCGAGGATTTCGATCTCAACGGCTACGACGAGGTCGAGTATTTCGGCGACCACTCGGACAACATCAACTCAGTGGTCTGGTTTGACTCCGAGAACATCCTCAAGTCAGTAACCGTCGATATGACACATATCGTCATCCTGAATCGCACCAGCGCTGATACCGGAGATTGGCGCGACGAATGCACATCTCTTTCTGGCTCCGATGTCGCCCTGACATGGAGATTCCAGTCGAATGACGATGGAGTTAACGGCAACGCCGGGCTGTCCGGCTTCGGTGTGGACAACATCCGTGTGGAGGAGTTCACCTTTGAGGACGATGGGACCTACACAGTCGATGTGACTGGCCTGGATGCCGCTGAGCATCAGATAGTCAACATGGCCACACACGACTTCCAGAGCGGCATATACAAGATTGACGTGACCACCCTCTTTGACAACACTGATCCGATGACTGCATGGTACAACGAGACCGAGGTCAACACTGCCAACAACTACTCGTCGATTATCTTCAGCATCGCCAGCGCGGACATCACCTTGCTACAGCCTGATGTGTTGGAGTGCGTGGCGGACATCACTTACGAGTGCGTCTATCCAATCGATGACGCATCAGCCCACAGTTTCGCTGTACCGCTTCTTAACGGAGTCATCGCGGGAGAGTACCAGATTACAATGAAGGTCGTTGATTTAGACACGGGGCAGACCGTTTACGAAGAATCAAGCAACAACGGGCCATTTGATCTCGCCCCTCACGAGAGGGGTCAGGCCAACTGGACCAACCCGTACAATTCGTGGTACGACGCGCACACCTACAACATCAGTTTCTCCGCTGTCCTGTTCCAAGAGAACGGGACACTCGAGTCTTCGGGCAACGACCGCTACTTTGAGATCCAGTTCTATGACAACATCGATGTCGCAATCCTGTCCAACCCGACTGACCAGAACCGCCTGCAGAGTGTCAAGAAGGACCTAGAGGCGATGGGTAAGACGTATACTCAGCTGCGCATGGAAAACTGGGATACCTATGGGACACCTGATTGGGTTGAGCACTTCAACAAGGTGCTGCTGCCATGGCAGACCGATTACAACGTCTACTACGGCGAGTACTATGAGGCGCTGGGAGAGACCCGTGAGAGCGACGGACTCAGCCTAACTGAGACTCTCGAGGACTACATGAGTGGAGGAGGTACGGTGCAGATGCACCTCGGTCCGTACCGCAACGAGTACCAGCCCAACAGACTGCCGTTTGGTATGGACATCGCGATGAGGAATCAGGTCAACTTCACCGTTGACAACAGAGTCCACTATAGCAACCTGACCATTGTGGATCAGTACCATCCGATACTCAGTAACGTCGATCCGATTGCGTTCAGTGGAATCAATGGCGGCTCACACGTCGCTCTGGCCGGACTCGATGCGGCACAAGTCCAATCTACCCAGATTCCGCAGGTATGCGGTGGGCGCATCAGCGATCCGACAGGGACCTTCCACACTCTGATGCGTGACACTGAATATGACACCCAGTCTCTTCTCTCACTATGCAATCGAGGTGCTGGAGGCCTAATAGTCACCACAATCGACGTCGAGAACCCGAGTGTGTCTGAGGAGTTTGGAGGCTCAAGCATACCGATACTCTCCAACATGTTGGCTTATCACATGACCCCTTACCCCAACGACTTCGGTATCGTCGAGGAAAGTTTCGATCTTACTATCAACGGAGCCGCGCCTTCGATTAACTCCGTCACAGGAGCCTACGCGACCATATACATCAAGAGCAACTCTGATCTTGATTTCAGTTACATCACGTCAGTCGAAGGAGTAGTAGCTGACTGGACACTGGAGTCTGGGAACAACGATTCAGTGACAGGATGGGATGGCTTGGTGATAGATGCCGAGGAGTATAGTCACACCCAGCAGATCAGCCCAAGCATCCCAACACTCGGCTCCTTCTGCGTTGGTGACTCCTCCTCGACAACAGGTTGCCGAATCGGCGCCGAGTGGCTGCTCACCCTGTACCTGCATGACGAAGCCGGACACACTCGCATGACCTATGTCCGACTAGTCACAGATGACACTCTGGCAGACGAGTTCAGGCCGGTGGCAAGCGCAATCATGGTCGAAGACGCCACTACCAGTGAGTATGTCAGCCTCGACGGCACCAAGACTGTCGCTGGTGTGGACTGGCCAATTTACCGGGCCAGGCTATCCGACACAGGCGACCTCAGCATCTCGTTCGACGCCAGTGAGAGCTACGACCCCGACGCACCTGAGGGTGAGAAGGGCATCGAGCTCTACGAGTGGAAGGTCTTCTTCGATTATCCCTGGGACAGCTCTGAACCGACTCTAGAGGGACACGTCGTCCAGATTCCGGCGGCTGCCGGTGGAGATGATTGGTCCTACGTATTCAGGAACCTGACTGCCAGTCCGGATGGAAATCTCGAGAACGAGATTCGAATCGAGCTAATCGTCTACGACAAGGCGGGTAAGCAGAGTGAGAAGCACAGGATGTACTTCGTAGTCGTCGGAGAGGACTTCGGTGATGATGAACCGATAGTGCAGTTCACCAACCCGGGTCCTAACGAAAATCAGAACGATGGCCTAGTGACCATTACTGGTACCTTGATTTCAGGCGCCGAGAACAGTGACGTCATCATCGAAGTCGCTCTAACTGAGGCTGTACTGGATTACACCCCAACTCAGAAGATCACCCAGAAATCAATTGGCAAGTACAACGTCACAGGGCTGCTCACTGATAATCAGCAGTTCACGATAACATTGGACATCTCCGATCTCTATCAGGAAACAGGCGTAGCTGCCACTATCTACGTGAAGATCAAGGAGGGAGACGGCGAGAGACACACCCTCTACCAGCAGATTGGTATCACACTGGTTCCTCATATCGAGGTGGTCGTGACCACTGACGAAGGCGATGGCATGGGTATGTTCTTGATTGGTGGTATCGGAATATTCGTTCTGCTGCTCGTAGTAGTGGTCACGATGATGATTCGCGGGAAAGGTGGCAAGGACTCTGACGAGGACATAGTCGAGCAGTTCGGAGGCGTCGAGGACATGGATCCAGTCGAGGCTTACGTCCAGCAAATGGTTGCCTCAGGGTATGACGAACAGACCGCTCGGACGTACGCTAAACAGTACTACGCTCAGTACTACGAACAGCAACGCAAGGGCGGCGGCTGACGCTAGCTACCAAGTGGCTGCTCTAGCCGCACCTTGAAGATGAGGTGGTGGCAGCGCTGGCTGTGGACACATCAGGACCACATACTGTAGCCGACATTTCCCTTGCCGACGTTGGCGAGGCCAGAATCTCGTGGGCTCGAAGCAGGATGCCGGCGTTGGCAGCCTTGCGACGCGCTACAGAGAGCCAAAAACCACTTGCCGGTCAACGCATCGCTGGGTGCCTACACGTCACTAAGGAGACTGCAGTCCTAATCGAGACATTGAGGGCGGCCGGGGCCGAGGTGTCGTGGTCTGGCTGCAACCCACTTTCGACTCAGGACGACGTGGCGGCATGGCTGGCAAGGGAGGGCTACGGTATCCACGCTTGGTACGGCCAGGGGACCGAGGAGTTCTACCAGTGCATCGACCGAACCCTCGACTTCGCTCCAACGCTTACCCTCGATGATGGTGCTGATCTGATTTACCGGGTTCACAGCAGTTTCCCCGAGTTAGCAGAAGGCATCATCGGGGGCACCGAGGAGACGACCACAGGAGTTCACCGCCTACGGGCGATGGCCGATGCAGGGGAGTTGCTGTATCCAGTTATCGCGGTGAATGACGCAGCTACCAAGTGGGACTTCGACAACGTGCATGGCACCGGTCAATCTACTCTGGACGGCATCATCAGAGCCACCAGCGTTCTCCTAGCCGGCAAGGACTTCGTTGTCGCAGGCTACGGGCACTGCGGCAAGGGCCTAGCCATGCGCGCTAGAGGGATGGGAGCAAACGTCATCGTGACCGAAGTAGATCCATTGCCAGCGTTGAGGGCCGTGATGGACGGTTTCAGGGTCATGAGAATGGACGAGGCCGCCTCTCTAGGGGATATTTTCTGTACTGCCACAGGGATGAAGGACGTGATTGTAAGGAGGCATTTCAAGTCAATGAAGGACGGCGCCATAGTCTGCAATACCGGGCACTATGACTGCGAGATTAGCATACCCGATCTCGAGGAGATCTCCACTGGTTGCCGCACCATCAGAGAAAATAATGAAGCCTTCCAGATGGAGGACGATCGTACGATATATCTTCTGGCGAGAGGTCGTCTGGTAAACCTCGCCGCCGCTGAAGGTCATCCCAGCGAGGTGATGGACATGTCGTTCGCCAATCAGTTCCTGGCATTGTGCCGCCTAGCCTCTGAGGGCAGCGACTATGACAACAGAGTCTACGACATCAGTCCTGAGCAGGATACCGAGTTGTCCGCACTAAAACTTGAGACATCAGGAATCAGTATCGATGAGTTGACGCCCGTGCAGATTGCCTATCTCAATGACTTCAGCGCCGGGACCTAGTCCTCCAACGGCTCAAACTCATCCGCTTCGATTTTCTCTTGAGTCTCAGCGAACCAATCTTCTTCTAAGGTCGAGAATTCGGGAACGTCAGGACTCCACCTTATTGGTAACTTGTCTCCAGATTGCACTACTAGTTCGAGTCTCTCACCCAGAGCCGGCATCCTCTGTCCGACCATGGCGGCGTACAACTTGCTGTACCTGATGGTTTCCGGTATGCAGATTCGCCCGCTGCTGGTCTCGAAATCTATCGCACGGTCGAGGTCCAGAGCGTGCCGATTCAGTTTGTGCAGTAATCCCGAGGTGACGCGCGATATCGCCATGAAACAGACCAATATGAAGACGAATACCAGGAGGAATCCCCATGTTGAATTCCCGATGAGCGTCATCGAAATAGTCCCTAGGAGGAACACTATGGGTGCGATGAAGGTAACCAGGAAGAAAGTGGGAGAGATTGGCTTCCGTTTCTTCATCCTCTCGATTACCGCCCAGCGCGGATGCTTGGGGTTCTGTGGCTTGAAGATCTCATCCTCTTCCATCTTAGCAGCTCTGGATACCATCCGGTTTACCGATTCCATACGAGCAAGTTGGTTGCTGTTGGTGGCTTCCATGCCCTTACTGAAAAGCTCTTCAAGGAGTTCAGCACACTCCTCATAGTGCCCTAGTCTGACTAGAATACCTATCTGTTCGATTAACGGAGCGACCTCGTAAGGAGCGACTTCACGCCTGTCCTGCCACCACCTGAGGCCGTCTTCTAGCATCCCTAGATGGTCAACTAGGATGACTCCTCCAAGCCTCCAAGCATCGAATCCCTCTGGGTCTATCTGCACGACTCTACGCAGTGCCGCCATCGCCTTCGCTGACTGCTTGAGGTCAGGCATCTCCTGTTTGCCTCTAGCCTCAGTAGGTAGTGACCAGCGGGCCACTCCCATCCACCCGTCGGCGTGGAGAGGGTCGATGGCCACGGTTTTCTTGGCCACCTCGAGGGCAGTCTCTCTGTCGCCTGACTGCTCTGCCTCTATTGCATCGAGCCATGTCATCTCGGCGCTCTTGGCCACGACCCTTGCTGGGGCGCGCAATGCATGAAGGCTGGGGTGTAGATTGGCAATCAACGGCCCCTGCCGTTATGTCGGCCACTCGGCCGACCTCCGCCCTTCCAGTTGTCTCTGGGATTCGGTCTGCGCCGCCTCCCCTGCGTCTTCCTAAATCCCTTGCCTTCGACGGGCTTCCGGGTGTCACAGCGGTTGCACACAGTCCTCTTGGCGTAATTGTGATTCTTGCACTTTGGGCAATTCCAGTCTCCCGGCTTCATATTTGAGTCATTGAAGCCACCCGAGTTACTAGA
>DAGM01000019.1:1550-5496 GCA_002495735.1 Euryarchaeota archaeon UBA54 | reverse complement strand
GATACCCACGAGAATCCCTACCTCTTCCACCACCGCCTCTCGGTTTCGGCTCTTCACAACCAGTGCGATTGCAGACTTTCTTGTTTGCGTAATTGTGATTTTTGCACTTCGGACAACTCCAGTCTCCTGGCTTCATACTCGAGTCTCTGTCTCCTCCGAACTTGCGGTCTCGGCCCCTTTGATCGTTACCTTGTCTACTGCCCGGGCGACTATCGCGCCCCCTTCTGAATTTACTCTCGCCCGTTCGCCAATCCTGACGACTTTGGTTGACCCTCCCTCTAGGGGCAATCTCAACTGGCGATCCTATTGCGCTACCCGCCTCTACACCTCCGTTCAGAGGATGCACGTGAATTAGAGGTTCATCGGACGGGCCCAACACAGTTTCCACTTTCCCAAGCGTCTTCCCCCCAACGACTCGGATGCCAGCTCCTAGCTTAGGCGCGCGTCCCTCAAAGGCGACCAAGAGTCCACCTTCGTGTGACTCTCTGGACACTCTGCCGGAGAAACTCATGGCTCAGCCGCGGCGCCTACCATACATGAGGGCTGCGACTGCAGCCATGGCCACAGTAGGGAGGCCTACTGCAGGTAGCAGACCACCTTCATCCTCTTCTTCAGAAGGGGTCGGGGGTTCTGGCTCAGGCTCATCGAAGAGATGCGAGTTGTTCACTGTCTGAGAGACCTCCGAGCACTTGTCTGAGGTATCGCACCCTTCGATTGTGATGACGTGCTCCCCCTCGCTCCACAGTTCGAAGTTGATATTCGGAGTGGACCACGTATTCCCGGTGGAGCTCACCGAACCTGTCTGCGAACCGTCTATGGACATTGAGAACGCCACAGATTCACCGTCTGGGTCACTGTACTGCCCCTGCATTGACCACTGCGACCCATCCCACTCGGTGTTCATTATCACCAACACGGGCGGTGAAGACTCTTTTTTCAAACCAATATCATACACGTGCTCGAGAGAGTATATCTCGTTGGTGCCAACGACACTGACCCAGACTCCTACCGGACCGGGCAGCGAGTTGGATGAAGAGAGATCTATTGTGACCTCTCCAGTAAATGTAATCGTGGAAGTGGGTGAAGACTGGCCGTCCTGAATCAGACCAATCTCGATTTCCAAATCAGGCCAGTCTGAAGTTGGGCTGATTGTAATCGGATGAGGGTCGCTTAGAGTCTGCATGGATGTCGAAAGAGAGAACGGCACGCCTAGGTTCCACGTCCTGTTACCAGTGTTCTGCCCTGCTGAGTCGACAGCCTCGCAAGTCACTTCTGCGGTGCTGCCACGAGGAATTTCGGCCCACCAAGAGCGATCACCGCCCTCTGACAACTGTAGTGAGGGGGCACCGGTGCATCGGACATCCAACTTGGAGACACTGCCTTCGTCAGAGAACCATAGAGAGACATCTTCCCAGTACGCCCAGACGTGCTCCCCTCCGCTGGGCGAGGGGAACCACGCGCCCTCTGGAGGGGCCGCATCAGTCCACTCAGGGGGATCATCGACTGGAATCGGAGCTGTGGTGAAGTCCGCGAATAGGTCTTCGCCAAGCGGCCAATCGATTCGAGGGGAGTCGGGGCTGAGGCTGTAGGTCAGGCTGCCGTCAGCATTCTCTGTGATTGAGTACGTCGAGGAGCCGTCGCCAATGCAACTGCCCCGGAGCGGCGCCTGACCGCCCGCGGTCTCCTCGTCCAGCCCTACATCTCTGCCTTCGCACTCATCCCACAGGTCGAGTCGCAGGTCTTGAGTAACGGGGAATGTGAAGTCGAGCTTCGCCCCGGTCATATTGGAGGCGTTGAGCACCAGTGTGAAGTTGCTGCTGTCAAAGAAGCCATGGATGACCACCGTCGCGTTCAGCCATAGTTTGATGCGGCATTCATCGACGCCTTGAGAGGCCGCGATATCGGTATCACAGTCGCGGTTTTCATCTGGAATCACCGGCACCTCCTCACAGTCGTTGCCGAAGGCGGAGGTGCAGTCGCGGATCTGCGAGTGCCTAACTGGGACAATGTTGAACTCCTGGATATCGACTCCGTCCTCCTCCCAAGAGCTGTTCTTCCAGTCTACTCCGACTCCACCTCTGTGAGATGGACCGTCCCGGATACCTATTCGAGTCAGCGTGTGTTCAATGCACTCGCTCGCGAGCGCGCGGAAGAACTCTCTCTCATCAGTGGAGATCCAGCTGTCGCCGCCATCATTGGGGTCAATCTCGGCCATGAAATCGTCCATCGATACGCGCAGATCGTCAGCCAGTGTCTCATTGATCCAGGCGACTGCCTGGACGTCTGCTGACCCCCAGTCCTCATTCACTACGATGTCGAAGGACGCATGGGTGTACTCGAACAGGTTCTCAAAGGTAATCGAACCGCACTGTTCCTCTAGAGAACCCCCCCCTCCCAGTTGTTCCTTGCGCAATGGCTCGTCATCCAAGTGCTCGGCTGCGCGGTCTGCCGGGGCCGATGACGTCAGCATTGAGAATATCATCAGAAGAGCGATTGCACTGGCAACTGAAACCCTGCCCACGTGATGCCTGTCTGAAGCAAGCAACATGATTCTATCGTCCACATGAGTATAGGTTTAGGGAGCCCTAAATTCATATATATGGGCAATGTCGCACTTGCATGGCAGACGCAATTCTGTGGTCAGGTTTCTTGGCAGGATCACTAATCGGACTCAGAGAGGCTGTTGAAGCTGCTCTGATTATCGGCGTGCTGATGACATGGCTGGTGCGCAGTAATCGTGGTTCACTTTCCAATTGGATTTGGTACGGAGTCGGGGCCGGAATCGCCGCCAGCCTAGTGGTCGCTGCCCTATTCGCTTGGGTATGGGGCGGTTTGGAATCTTTCGAAGAGCACGAGGCGTTGTTTGAAGGCGTACTTGAGATATTTGCTGCATTTCTGCTAACGCTCGTCATCGTTCATTTCATCCGTCACCCTTCGGCGCGCGAACTGGAGAATTGGGCCGACGAGGCGTTCAAACAGAAGCACGGAATGGGTTTGTTCCTGATTTCATTCCTGTCAGTATGGAGAGAAGGCTCTGAGACGGTAATATTCATCGGCGCCGGGACTGAGGGAACTGACGCAATCGTGGGTGTATTCTTTGGAATCGTCGTGGCCACAGGGTTCGCATACGCGTTCTTCTCACGCGGTATGGAGGTCGACATCTCCAAGCTGTTCAAGATTACCAACGTCCTGCTGATTCTTTTCGCAGCCGGTCTGGTTGCCCATGGCTTTCACGAGCTCCAGGAGGCCGGCGTCGCTCCCGTTGTTGTAGAGGAGGTCTGGAACGTCAACCCCGAAGTCGATTCTGAGACGGCCTATCCACTCTTGCACGAGAAAGGAGCCATTGGAGGCATCTTCAAGGCGCTGTTCGGATGGAACGGCAATCCGTCCCTGCTCGAGGTTCTAGCGTGGTGCGGCTACACCGGCGGGATGCTGTTCCTGCTGGGCAGAGGGAGCGAGAAGCAGAGGCGCATGCAGAATGGCGATTCTGGGCAGTATGCCTAGGCTTCGTCATCCGCGACTATCCTGATGGCTCCATCATCGTACGAGATGTGGATATTTTCTCGCGCCTTTGCTGTCAGAGCTGCAAGTGCTTCGTAAACCTCTTTCTCGCTGACTTTGAAGGCGTCCGCAGCGCGTTTGGTCGACCATGGAACCTCGACAAAGTCCGACGCCGAAATCCACTTGAGCAGTCGCAACTCGAACTCAGTGAGGTCCTCAAACGCCATCCGCTTCAATCTCCGATGTGCAACCGGGCAATCAATCCTTGCCGAACTAGCCCTGGTATGAGTCGACCATTCGGCGAATGGCCTCATCGACCTCAAGATCGCCGTCCAGTAGCCCCCCCAGTGCAGCCAAGAAGGGAACCTCCACCTCGAGTCTATGGGCTCGGTTGTTGAACATCCGGCACGCACGCACGCCTTCGGCAACCATGTGCATCTCGCCC
>DAGM01000019.1:0-1162 GCA_002495735.1 Euryarchaeota archaeon UBA54 | reverse complement strand
GGGCTGGTGGCGGTCACGTACAAATCACCGATTCCCGCGGGGCCGAACGCTGTCCCAGATTCTGCCCCCATTGCGTCTAGCAGCATGATTCCCTCGTTGAAGCCCGCAAGCACCAGAGCAGCCTTGAGATTGTCTCCTCCTTTGGCATGCAGTCCGTCGACTAACCCACAAGCGAGCGCGACCGTATTCTTGTACGCGCCCCAGAGCTCAGCCCCCATTGGATCGTCAGCGGCCTTGAGCAGAAGGTTGCTGGTGGATAGTCGCTCTGCGATACGATCGGCGACACTGCGGTCGTGACAGGCCACCAGAGCAGTCGTCATCACACCTCGAGCGACCTCGGGAGCGATTGTGGGGCCAGTCATTACGATTACCGGATTGGACTTACCAGCCTCCTCAAGCCTCCTCTCTATGGCATCGGATATCATACCTGAACCGCCTTCATCTGAGGGGGCAAGGCCCTTGGCCAGATCGAGCAGGACGTGAGAGGGTCTGAGATGAGGAATCAGGTCGTCAACCACAGAGAGAATGACTCCGCTGGGTAGAGCAAGTACAAGGATCTCGCATTCTGAGGCGATATCAGAAATCTCCATTGTCACCTGCATTTTTGGAATCTCGTATCCTGGAAGGTACTTCTGATTCTCGCTATCGATCATCATCGAATCGTAGACCTCTTGCTCTATGGTCCACCCGAGGACGTTGTGTCCGTCTTCGCACCAGACGTATCCTAGGGCGGTGCCCCAGTTGCCCAGTCCGAGTATGCCTATCCGTGCCATATTCGTCAAACTTCGGGCCCGCCATACCCGTTATGACCCTATGGGGGAGTGGATATCGGGGGCGCTGCCTTATTGATGGAAATACTCTCGCACGAGTACAAGCAGGGGTTCCCGAGTGGTCAAAGGGGCTGGGTTTAGGTCCCAGTGCGTAGTGCTTCGCAGGTTCAAATCCTGTCCCCTGCACCATAATTCCAACTGGCCGATGGCATTGAATTCGTGTTCGCCATTCTGAAATACGGGATGCGATTCGTCGGTAATCCAAGCAGGGGTTCCCGAGCGGTCAAAGGGGCAGCGTTCAGGTCGCTGTGCGTAGTGCTTCGCAGGTTCGAATCCTGTCCCCTGCACCATCTCTTTTTCCCGACAGCAGAACACTTTCCCGATGTGCCCCC
>DAGM01000042.1:14462-15047 GCA_002495735.1 Euryarchaeota archaeon UBA54 | reverse complement strand
CCAGCGAACAGTGCGGAGTTCACCCAAGGCACATCGACAGGGGCTAGTTGCACCGTCTCTTCGTCAATCAGCGGATCCTCAAAGGCCTCGATTAGCGCCTCAATGGGACCCGAGTGAGGCTCGGCGTCTAGTACCCACTCGACTTGGATGGTGGAGTCGATGACCACACCGTAACGCTCGACATCTTCAGGCTCGGCCACGGCAATTCTGATTGGCTCGCGCCCCGCTTCCGCTAGGGCCATCGCGACACGGGCAATGCAGGTCTCACCGTCGACTTTTACGAGTGCCTTGTCTCGACCCATACGTGATGAGCGACCTCCGGCCAGAATCAGCGCCCGCATACTATCACCGCAACTCATCGAGCCGGCTCATCGCGTGCTGGATCTCGCCCATCAGGTCGAGCGCTCGGTTGAGCAGGACCGACCTGTCCTTCCTCGATTTCTTGGTCTCCATCCACCTCATCAGTTGCCTAATGTCGTGCGCGTCACGCTGTATCGTCCATTCCAGCACCTGCTCGGCAACCGGGTCGTCAGACGGCAGTAGTCGATTGACCATGACGGGCGGTGCACGCCTTCGCCCATCAGT
>DAGM01000042.1:7974-14060 GCA_002495735.1 Euryarchaeota archaeon UBA54 | reverse complement strand
TCAGCACCCCCCTACTCACCGTATGCCCGCGCACCGTACCTGCATAACTGACGAGGAGGGCCATGTGACCGTCCACCTTACGACCGTCGCACCACGCTATCAGCACCTCGTCAACCGGCATCTCTCGACCTGCTCGCAGAAGTTCTTCGATGCTCAGTAAGAGGGCCTCGGCTGGCTCGCTGCCCCTTGTTGATGCAGCGAGCACTGACCACGGGTCGGTACCCAGCGCGGCGTGGTCGAGGTTAGCTAGTAGTAGGGCTGCTAGGGCCACGTCCTCTCGACCATGTCGGGCCCAAAGACGACTCACCAGACGCAGAAGCACGCGCTGGTCATCGCCAGCACCTGTCAGCAACCACGAAGCGACGCGACGCAACAGATCGTCTGGCGTCCCGAGATGGAAAGAGTAGCCTGCCGATTCTCCCAGTCTGTCAGTGCTCGACTTCATGATTAGAGCCGGTACGCCAATGGGATAGGCCTCGCGCACTACTCTTGCCAACCGCCGGTCGGAACGATGCACCCTCGGGGCCTGTTGCGAGAGAAAATCGTCGAGCACTTCGTCGAGAGCCATGTCAACCTCAGATTTGGAAGCCGAGATTGTCAAAGATGCCACCTATACGCTCCATGGTGTCGTCCAACCGCATGCGGAAGTCCTGTAGGACGTTCCTGTGGATTGTATCTTCGAGTTGACGGTCGAGGCTGCGGGTTATCGCACGGTGTTCAGTGTCGCTGATTGAGAAGGCCCGCCGGAGGTAGGCCACCAGAGTGAGCTCGTCGTCCGAACGGTCGGTGTGGATTAGAACCGCCTCAAGCACCTGCCCATAGACCATCCCCATCTCCATCTGACTAATCTGCCTGCCCACACCCGGACTCCTCCCCTCGACTACTGCGTCGTACACCTGTTTCGGCTCATCTTCATCCAGCCTCAGCGCGTGGGCTAGCTTGACCAGAAGACGCTTTTCGCCGTTCGAGAGTTGACCGTCTCGAAGCGCTATCCTCGTCGCTCCATGGAAAACCACTCTGCAGTCGTTCAGGCCCGCTTCCATGGGCTACGATTGGAGCCGTGTCCCTTAATGGCTCGCGCAGACCATTCATCCGATAATCACCCGTACCATCGATAGGAGCGTTCATGAAGGGTCCGTTGGTCGCACAGATTGCAGGTACTCTGCCACACTCGCGGGCGCTTTATGCCCATTCACCGAACCGCCAACTGGCGAAAACCGGGAGCGAGGCCCCGAAAGTGGGGCCGAGAGCCTTAAGGAGAAATGAAAATGACAAATGAAGGAAAATACGTGATACACGCAACCATCCGCACGGATGGAACGGTTGCGCGCAAGGACGTCGTGGGAGCGATTTTCGGACAAACCGAAGGCCTCCTCGGCGAGGAGCTACAGCTTAGGAAGCTACAGCGGACCGGGCGCATCGGCCACGTCGACGTTATCCTTCACCAGAACAAGGGCAAGGTGAACGGGGAGATACAACTCTCTTCGTCTATTGACCAAGTCAGCACCGCCGTGATTGGCGCTGCGCTCGAGACGATCGACAGGATCGGCCCGTGCAAAGCGGTAATCAAGGTCAAGAAGATCGAGAATATTATCTCGGTCAAGAAGGACACGGTAATCGACAGAGCCAAGGAGCTCCTACTCGATATCGTGAACTCCGGTGCCGATGAGTCGAAGAACATCCTCGACGAGGTCCGTTCAGTCCTAAATTTGGGGAAGGAAACCGACTACAAAGGAATGACAGCTGGTCCGAACGTGATCAAGTCTGAGGCGATAATTATCGTCGAGGGCCGCAATGACGTTCGCAACTTGCTGAAGTACGACATCAAGAACGCCATAGCCACGATGGGTTCAGGCATCATGCCAGAACTAGCCGAGCTCGCCAAGACGAAAAAGACGGTGACTGCGTTCCTCGATGGCGACCGCGGCGGTAAGCTGTTGCTCATGGAGCTGGAAGGCAAAATAGGCAAGTCACTGACTCATGTCGCGTTCGCACCGACGAGTCGAGAGGTCGAGCACCTCGAGATGAAGGTCGTGACCAAGGCACTGACTCAGAAGGAGACGGCTGGCAAGGTCGTAGCCCGAATCAAGACTGAGATTAACAAGGACGACGACCGTGCGGTCGGGCGGGGCCGAGAGGTTGCTGCCCCTGACGAGGTCAAGGCATGGGCAGGGATGCTCGATGGACTCTCTCGTAATCACGCAGTGATCGTCCAAGAGGACGGCTCCGGCTCCGAGCCCATAGGCGCTCGCAGTTTGGAGACCGCTCTGACTGACTCGTCCGGCGCCCAGGGACTGGTGTTCGCCGGCAAAGTGACCGCCCGCATCTTCGACCTCGCCTCCGGCGCAGGAATCGAGAACGTGCTGGGTTCGTCCGTCGGCAAAGTCACTCGCAAGTCTGGCGTACAAGCGTACTCAGCCGACGACCTCTGATTCGCTCAACAGCGAATCCTCCGGCGGGACATAGTCCCGCCTACAATGGCGGCGCTAGCCTTGTCATCCGCAGAAGCCATCAAAAGTCGTGCAGGTTCGTTGAAGCAGGATGGAAGACTCGACCTTGGGCATACTGACACTGTATGCTCTGTTGGGGCTGGCACTGCTGACCCTCTGGCTCAGGCATCAGGCGGTGCTTCGTCAGAGGGAGCGGATGAGGGATAAGATGGGGACCCTGCAGGGAGACCTCTCAGACACCTCACAACGCCTCGACTTGCTTTCGAGGGGCGTTGACACCGTACTTAGTGAGACTCCTGGGATGCAGGGCCTGCTGGATGCCCACAAGTCCCTCGAGTCAGCTGAGACCCTGCTGTTTGAGCAAGATGTCAACGTCAGCTCCAGTGAATCGGTGGCGATAGCTAGCCACGCAGCCAAGACCATTCTCGTACACTACCCTGGTTTAGCCGACGATGATGGTCACAAGGAGGTCGTTCCAGGACTACTCCCCCTAGTAGAGCGGTTGGACGCGATACTCAACGAGGCCGAGATGCAGTCTGAAGACCTCGAGTTGACTGGAGGCCAGCACAGGAGGCTCGGAGAACTATTCCATGGCATCGAACGGACAATCCGAGCATCGGACTTCTACAGACGCGCCCACAGTCTCGGCGCCGAGGACGCCGACGCTCTACACTCCCTAGCAACGATTCATCGAGAGGAAGGCAATATGGAAGCACTCGACCGCAACCTCGAGAGATTACTAGCAATCGATCCGGACGACGTCGGCGTTCTCAAGGAACAGGTTCTGCTACTCTCTGGAACAGATGAGGAAAGGGTCACCCGCAATCACCGCAGGCTGGAGGCGCTCGGTGTGGAGTTCGACATCTCTCTAGCTACCACTGAGTTCTCTGACATCGTCGAGAGGGCGAGAGAGATCAACACAGAAATTGATCCGAGAGCGACCGAGCCCGAGACATCCTTGGGATGGCTCGAACGTGCAGCCAAACTGCTGATGATAGGAGAGATTACCGTCGCCCTTGAGTCGGTCGAGAACGCCCTCGAGGTTAATCCCGACAATGGCGAGGCATGGATGCTGCACGCCAAACTGCTTTCAGTTGACAAGGATAGAATGAAGGAGGCCCTGCAGAGCATTCGTCGGGCCACCGCTCTGGGCGAGTACGGAGTCATTCTCGAGTCGGAGATATTCGAGAACGACGGCAGACTCGATGCGGCGCGGGCTGTGCTTGAGGAAAGACTCGAGACCAACCCCGAGGACGCCGAGGCGAGAGCCCGGCTCAGTCTGGTGCTTCTGCGAGCAGGGGCGAATGAGTGGTCACGTAAAGTGCTCGACGAGGCGCCACCTGGATCATGGGAGAGCGCCCCGTTGCACGTCATGGACGGCAGACTCAACCTGCTTAGCAGTGAGAGCCACCGTGACAACACCGGGCATCACGACCAGTTAGTACTACTCGACGCACTGGTTGCGTTCGATGCCGCTATTGATCGCGACAGAGAGTCCGGTTTGGCATGGCTGGGCCGAGCCAGAGCCCTGCGCTACCAAGGCGCTCCCAATGAAGCCGAGGTCGCCCTGACGCGAGCCCGGCGACTGGTTCCTGAGCATCCTTCGATTCCTCTCGAGGAGGCACAACTGTGTCTTGATCTTGGCCGTCTCGAACAGGCTGACACTCTGGTTGCCGAGGCCGCCACGCAGTTGAACAACCACTCAGCAATACCCTTCATCAGGGGTCTGATAGCTGCTCGTCAGAACAGGCTCACTGAATCAATTTCTCTGTTCAGCAAAGTACTCGCCAATGATCCTGACCACGTCCGCGCCCGACTGAACAGGTGCTCAGCTTCACTGCTGAAGGGCGACCTAGCCGAAGCCCTCGATGACGCCGATTATTTGGTGACCAACCAACCTGGACTCGATATGGCGCGCCTACGCCGCTCCGAGGTCCTGATGAGCCATGGTGACTGGGACGAGGCCGAGGCTGAGTTGCGCAGGCTGCTTGAGAACAGACCCGAGCACACAATGGCATTGGTCCACCTTGGGACATGTCTGATTGCAAGGGACAGGGCTGAACAGGCCGAGAAACCCCTCAACACAGCGCTGCAGATTGACCCCACTCATTCTGATGCATGGTATCAGCGTGGGCTCCTGTACCTCGACTTCGGGCGCCTTGAAGATTCAATGCGCGACTTCAAGAACGCAGCCGAGAATGATGAACACCACATCGATGCTAGACTCAGGATAGCCTCCTTGCTGCACGAGTCTGAGGATAAGAAGGGGGCCGCAGCAGCCTGGAGAAAGGTCCTCGATGTGGACCCCGAGCACCGTTTGGCCAGGCGCAGGTTGGAGGAGTGCAGGGAGAGGTCGGGCCCACCGAAACCCAACCCGCAGGGAGAGGGTTGAACTGCTTCCCATCACCCCCGCCGACCACATGCAGGAACTACGAGGAATCGAACCGGGCGACTCCGCACCCGACTTTCATCTACCGAATGCCAATCCAACTGTAGGCAACGAAACGATGTCGTTGAGTGATGTCATTGGGCCAAACGGAGCCATCATCGTGTTCACATGCAATCATTGCCCGTACGTGGTCGGCTCCGAGCCACGCATTGAGGCGGTGGCCGCGCGCGCGCGTATCGAGGGCCTTGGATTCACCGGAATCAACTCCAACGATCCCGTGAACTACGAATCGGATTCGTGGGAGAAGATGGTCAATCGGGCCGGCCGAGGGATGAGCTACTCCTACCTACATGACGACAGCCAAGACACCGCGCGCGCGTATGGGGCGGAGAGAACACCCGAATTCTATCTTCTCGACTCCTCGGGAGCAGTCACCTACCGCGGACGACTCGACGACTCACCTCGAGACCCATCCCACTCCTCGATCTCTGATCTGGCAAATGCCATGGACGACATGGCCGCCGGACGCAACGTATCCATACCTCGCACTGATAGTATCGGTTGCTCGGTCAAGTGGAAGATTTAGACTCCTCAATCAGTACTGCTCGAGCACTAACTCGGTCTGTGTAGAGCTAATCTCGCCGGGCGCTGCCAGCCACATCTCGTCGAGTAGGTTACGCAGTGCCACGGTGTCGTCAACGTGCACCACAGCGACTAGGTCTGCGTTGCCACTAATCTCGTAGACGCACTCCACACCGGCCCACGTGGAGAATTCTCCGGCAAGTGAACCAATCTCAGTTCCAGGGCCGACCTTGAGGCGAACTAGAGCAGTCAGTCCGATGCCCGCCTCGCGAATGGTGTAGCCGCGGACCACTCCGTCCTCTTCCAACCTGCGCATGCGGGTGCGAACAGTTCTCTCGGTCACTCCAACCTGCTTCGCAATATCCACGAAAGGAGCCCTCGCTGAGTCCCTCAGGACTGAGAGAATGGCTCTGTCGAGACTGTCTACTTCTACCATGCGTTTCGCCGAAAATAGAACTCTATTTGTATGTTTTCTACCTGATGTGTGAAATTTGATTACACTTTATTTCCTGATTATGTATGGAAATTAAACTGTAAGGAAAAGTCGTATTCAAATGGGTCGGCGATAATTCACATCCAATGTCGGCGGAGGAGACGATAGCCCACCTTCGTGTCCAAGAGTATCTCGACGACGTTTCAGAGTTGGACATACCCTCTTCCCAGAC
>DAGM01000042.1:0-7644 GCA_002495735.1 Euryarchaeota archaeon UBA54 | reverse complement strand
GAGTGGTACAACGTCGATGTCGCATCACTCTTGACCGGCAGCAGGGTGCTCGGTCACGAGGTTGATCAGTGCACAGGCGACTCGCTGCTGTTTCTCGAGAGGAGCGTCATGCTGTGCAGTCCATCGGCCGGCAAGATGCAACATTTCCCCAAGCACCTCCTCCATTGCTTCGTCGATGACAATCGTTGCGTCTGCAATGAGCACGACGGAGTACTGTTCCGGGCTGAACTGTTCTCGATATCCCCCACCGAGGAACAACTCAGATGGGAGCGTTGCTGCCGCTCCGAGATGGAAATCCCGGATGTTCAGAGCAGGGTTGCGCGCTGGTTGAGCTGGCTCAACGCGTGAATCAACCCCCGGCGCAACCTTGAGAGGGCGGCGACAGGTCGCCGCACTAATGAGTGGCGCTGTCAGCGACCTCTCGGCCCGGATGATCCTAGATTCTCGTGGCAATCCTACAGTCGAGGTCGACTGCTACGTGAACGGTGTACTGCGAGGCCGTGCAGCGGTTCCATCTGGAGCTAGCACAGGGAGCTACGAAGCCGTTGAGCTGCGCGATGGAGGCCCCTATTGGGCCGGCAAGGGAGTATCTTTGGCCATATCCCACGTCAACGGCGAGATTCGTGACACCCTCATCGGGATGGAGGTGTCCGACCAGGAAGGCATCGACACCGCTCTGGTCCTGCTTGACGCTACTGCCAACAAGAGCAGACTCGGGGCCAACGCCATACTAGGCGCCTCGATGGCCTGTTTGAGAGCGGCATCGGACGGACCTCTGTGGGCCCACATCGCGGCAGACGGCCCGACCAGTATGCCAGTACCGCAGATGAACATCCTCAATGGAGGGGCACACGCCGCTTCAAACGTTGATGTGCAGGAGTTCATGGTCGTCCCACACGGGTTCGATAACCTGCCAGAGGCCCTGCGCGCCGGCGTCGAGATTTACCACGCACTGAAGGTTTTGCTCAATGAAGAGGGGCTGCTCGGGGGCGTGGGTGACGAGGGCGGTTTTGCCCCCAATCTTCCGCGAAACGAGGACGGTCTTCGCCACGTACTCGGCGCTATCGAGCGAGCAGGATACACCCCAGGGGAGCAGGTATCGATTGCACTCGACTGCGCAGCGCAGGAATTCTACCATGAAGACGGGTACCATATCGACGGAAAGGCGCTGTCCGGCTCAGAACTGGGCGCGCTGTATTCGTCTTGGCTCGACAACTATCCAATCGTCTCCCTCGAGGACGCCTTCGGCGAAGATGACTGGGATTCATGGACCGAGTTCACCGCCCGCGAGGGTCATCGCGTACAAATCGTCGGCGACGACCTGTATGTCACTAATCCAACCAGACTTACCAAGGGTATAGCTGAGGGAGCCAGCAATGCCATTCTCATCAAGCTCAACCAGATAGGTACGGTCAGCGAGACCCTAAGGGTCATCGAATTGGCGCGCACTGCAGGCTTCGCCACAGTCATCAGCCACCGCTCTGGTGAGACCAGTGATGACATCATCGCCGATTTCGCTGTCGGCACCGATGCAGGACAGATCAAAACCGGAGCCCCAGCTAGGAGCGATCGCACCTCGAAGTACAACCAATTGCTCAGAATTGCAGAGCAGTGCGACGGATTCACTAACTTATTCTAAGGCTGCTAGGAGTAGCGGAAGCACAATCGTAGCATCTGACTCTATGACGAATCTAGGTGTGTCCGCATCTAGTTTCCCCCAACTTATCTTCTCGTTGGGCGGCGCACCCGAGTAGCCACCGTAAGACGGGCGCGACTCGGAGATTTGCGCGAACCACGCCCACAGCGGAACATCGACTCCGGCATCCTGTCGCAGCATTGGCACTACAGAGATCGCGAAATCTCCCGCAATCCCTCCGCCGACCTGCAGCAGCCCTGTCGGTGAATCATCCTCACGGTACCAGTCAGCCAGCGCCTGCATCGCCTCCAAGCCTCCCTTTACTATGTCCACTCCCTTCAGTGAACAGTCGAGGACGCGTGCGGCAAGGATGTTGCCCAACGTCGAATCTTCCCATCCAGGGGTGAAGATTGGCAGGTTGGCGTCTGCCGCCGCCATCAACCACGACTCGTTAGGATCAACATCGAACTCCAGTTCGCCGTGCAGCAGTAGATCGTACAGGTACTCATGTGGAAACCTTCGGTCACCCGCCGCCTCTGCGTCCTCCCACAGCGACATCAGCGCCCCTTCGATGCGACGTACCGCCGCCTCCTCGGGTATCGCGACGTCAGTGACCCGGTTCATCCCACGTTCACGAAGCGCTACCTCGTCACTGGCAGTTAACTCACGCCAATCAGCGATACTCTCGTAGTGCGAACGAGCGATTAGACTGAACAGGTCCTCCTCTAGGTTTGCGCCGGTGCAGCAGATTGCGTGTACCCTCTGGGCCCTGATGGCCGGAGCCAGAGTCCGGCCTATCTCAGCTGTTGACATGGCACCCGCGATAGTGACCATCAGGCGACCTCTGTTGTCTAGGAAACTTCGTAGGGAATCGGAGCATCGTGCCAGTGCGCCGGCATTGAAGTGCCGATAGTTTTTCTCGATGAAATCACGTACTGCCAACATCTCACCTCAGAATCTGTCTAAACGCTCTCGACCCGACAGTACGAGGCCGGGAACGGCGTCGACGACGATGCTGTGAATCTCATCGGCCAGCAGTCCGGGGTCACTGTCGCCACAGGTGAAGATGTCGATTGCCAGAAGTCCGCTATCGGAGTAGCAGTGTGCGCTGACATGGCTTTCGTCGATGAGGACGACGGCTGCGAACCCGGGAGGACTCTCACTACCGTCAAACTGCGCGACGTGCGCATGGACCTCTCGAATACCTGCTTTACGGACACAGTCTCGCAGAACTTGAAGCATCCACTCTCCGTCGAAAGCGACCGGTGGCGAGTAGTCCGTGTAGTCCAGCACGACGTGTCCGCCATGCGAAGTGGAGCCGCTCATGTGCAGGCTGCGGTGATTTGCCGATTTCAAGGTGACTAATCGACAAGCCATGCCCGCAGCCGACGCAAACCCTCGTGAATAGCCTCCTCGTCGGTTGCGTACGATATCCTTACGAAGCCCTCGCCACCGGTAATCAATGAGGTTGGAATGAGCTGTACTCCCGCTTCCAGCGCGCCATCGGCGAACTCGATATCGGTCATACCAGTGTCAGTGATATCGACGAACACGTAGAACGCCCCCTCGGGCTCAACTACCCTAAGTCCAGGTAACTCTGAGAGTCCGGCAGTCATTATCTCCCGACGCTTCAGGTACTCCCGGTTGAACTCCTCGACCGAGTCGTCACAGCCCAGAGCCACCGCGGCTGCGTGCATCATGAACGTGGGAACGTGGGAGGCGGAGTTGGCTTGACTCTTCTTTGCGGCGCGCATAGCATTCGAAGGACCAGTCAAGAAGCCTAGCCTCATCCCCGTCATTGCCCATGTCTTCGACCAGCCGTTGACAATCAGAGTACGCTCCGCGCCACCTGGGAGCGCGTAGGGGGAGACGTGAGGGTAGTCCATCCAGACCAGCCTAGCGTAGATCTCGTCAGAGACAATCCAAAGATCATACTCTACAGCGATGTCGACGATGGCCTGCAGCTCTTCCGGGGTGAACACCGCTCCAGTGGGGTTACATGGAGAGTTGACCAGTATCATCCGAGTCTTGTCTGTGACCGCGGCTCTGATGGCATCGATATCGGGATGAAAATTTTCCTTGTGAACCGGTACGTTCACCGGAACTGCTCCGATGAGATCCAGCATCGGCTCGTACGAGGCCCAAGAGGGTGCCAGCAAAATGGCCTCGTCACCGGGCATTGTGGTGATGAGGAACGAGTACAGAAGCGCCTGCTTGGCACCGGGAGTGATGACAACGTCGTTTGCACTGACCTCGACAGAGTGATGCTTCGCTAGGTAGTCGGACACCGCTTGACACAACTCCATCGAGCCCGCACCTCTAGTGTACTTCGTATTGCCATCCTCCAATCCCTTAATCGCCGCTTCGATGACTGAGCGGGGGGTATCGAAACCAGGCTCTCCCACTGTCCAGCGGATGACCTCTGGTCCTGGAGGCTGTAGATACGGTGCGAAGCCGACCCCAAGCCCCTCGTAGCGAGAGGAAATCTCAGGCATACCTCCAGCGGGGGGCTGAATGGAGATGAACATACCCTCTAGGGTACTCGAAATCACCACCCCCTTTCTGCAAAGAGTCTTCAAGGGACCCTCGTGGGTCGGGAGTCGCTGCACGGGTGGCAGAGCAGCTATGCAATGGATTGCAGATCCATGGACCCGGGTGCAAATCCCGGCCCGTGCTCCACTTCTCGATTAGTGGTCACTCTAGAATTCGACGAGCCCGGGGTCGACGTTGCCACCGGAGAGAATGACCCCGACCCTGTCTATGTTATCGAGAGCCTTGAACTCAGGTCCGAGCACCGCCGCCAGCGAGGCCGCACCGCTGGGCTCAACCACCATACCCAAGTGCTTGAGAATCAATCGCATTGCCTCGACAACCTCCTCGTCACTGACAGTAAATATCTCCTCGAGATGATCCCTGATGATTGGCCAAGTGTGCTCGCCCATGCTTGTCAGTAGACCGTCGCAAATGGTATCCGGGCCGGTCTGTGGCAGTAGTTCACCGGCTTCCAGCGAGCGAGCCGCATCATCGGCCCCCTCCGGCTCGGCCCCGAATATCCTAGTGTTCGGGAACAGCGCTCTAGTGGTGATACAGGTTCCGGACATTAGCCCACCACCCCCTATGGGGGCGATAACAGCATCCAGCGATCCACCTTGCTCGAACAGCTCCATCGAGGCTGTGCCCTGCCCTGCGATGACGTCTGGGTTGTCATAGGGGTGGATCAGAGCCGCCCCAGTCCTTTCCACAATCTCTGCAGCTGTAGATTCTCTAGCGGCGAGGTTAGGCTCGCAGAAGGTAATCTCGGCACCGTGACTTTTCACTCCCATCACCTTAACCTGAGGCGCGGTTTTTGGCATCACGATGTAGGCTGGCACACCGCGCTGTTTGGCTGCCAGAGCTATCGCTTGAGCGTGGTTGCCACTGCTGTGCGTGCAAACTCCACTATCGGCAGCATCACCGAGTAGTATCACGGCGTTACTGGCACCACGGAACTTGAACGCACCGACATGCTGCAGGTTCTCGCATTTCAGCAGCACTTCCCTACCTGCGATACGGTTGAGATCCTCAGAGGATACCACGGTTGTGCGCTTGACCACTCCGTTCAGCCTCTGTGCGGCTGCCTGCACGTTCTCGATGTTTACCGAGTATCCCATGTACGAACCTGCCTGAGAGAAGGTATTGATGACATCATCGGCGGGGATTTCAAGCCTGAGTCCCCCCTCGTTGCAGCATGGCGGAGCAGGATGCGCCGGAATGGAGGCCACACGGAATGGCCGGGGCATTGCTGATTCTCGACACATTGACTCTGGGCTACGCCCCTGCTGGTCCATGGGACTCAGAGTCATTCTCTCTTGGGGTGATAGGGCTGACTGGCTTGGCGCTGCTCTATGTGGCTTGGTATCGATTGACATTCAAGCGTCGTGGACTGATTCCATGGCTTGATTTGTGGCAGGATCCAGCAGGTTCCTCGAAACAGGTCCTCATCTGCGGAGTGGCGACCATTGCCCTTGCTTGGGTACTTGGCAACCCTTTGCAGGAGCAGATACCAGATCCTGCAGGTCTGATTGTGACACTAATCGGACTACTGATGCTGCTTAATGGAATCTATGTGAAACTTAGTATTGGACCCCTGGCTGACTCCAAGTAGTCAGCGGGCTCCCGGTTTCCAGAACTGCAGGGGCAACGCATCATCACTCTGCATGGCCCTGAATGCGAGGTGGTCCGCACGCTCATTCCAGCGATGCCCCCGGTGCGCGCGGACGTGCTCAGCACTGAGTGAGCGCAGAGACGCGACCTCAGACCACAACGCCTGCACCGATTCAGCGAGCTCTTTGTTCGCCTTGGCCCTCCATGCTCCTGAGGCGATGTTCAGAGCGTATTGAGAGTCTCCTCGCAGCACTATATCACGACTGCCTCCTTCGGTCAGAAGCCATCGCATTGCATGGGCTATCGCAGAGAGTTCGGCAGTATTGTTGGATCCTACTGTAGCACCCAGGAAACTGTCTTCAGACTCCTCGGTGACGACCGGACCACTCCTCTCTAAGACAACATCACCTCCGCCCTTACCGATGCCGCTGTCCCCCGTGATGACGCAGAATCCCCAACCTGCTGGAGTCTTACTGGTGACATTCCTGTTCTCTTCGCACGATCCATCCACGTAGATGTACAGCGCTCTGTTAGACATCGTCATTCCCCGATTAGAGCTGTGTATGCAGCAGCGTCCAACAGCCCTTCAATATCCGAGATGTCGGTCGGCTGGAGTCTGAAAATCCAACCGTCTCCATACGGATCCTCGTTGATCATCTCAGGGTTGTCCTCGAGAGCAGTATTCGATTCGAGGATCTCACCGCCTATAGGGGAATTAATCTCGCTCACTGACTTGACCGATTCGACGCTGGCACAGGCTCCCATCGCCTGCACTGTGGTGCCGACTTCGGCCAAATCAACCCAGACAACTTCGGTCAGCGCTTCTTGGGCGAAGTCGGTTATTCCGACAAACAATATGTTTCCTTTGATTCTCACCCACTCGTGGGTCTTGGTGTAATGCAGATTGGAGGGTACTTCACTCATGGCTCTCGACTCTTCCGTGATGCACCCGGAGAGTGAAGGTTTCGATACTCACTCCTCTTCTCCCAGAGTGCGTTCGAGGTGCTCTTTCTCCATCTCAGCCCAAGTTGAGCCCATATTGGAGACATCTGCCTCTCGCTGCTCCTCCCTGAGTCGAGCAAGCATCTCCTCTTCTGACTCGCGGCTGAACACCTTGTCGAGTGGCGAGGAGCCGTGCGGCTTTGTGCCGAGATTGTGGATGTAGGCGTAGAGTAGTGTCGAAAGGATCGCAAGCGATCCAAAAAGCATACCCAACGAGTCCTCATCAGGGCCCGAGTCCGAAAGCAAAGATATCCTGCCTTCGGCGAATGACAGGGCAGTCAGTAGATAGAGGGGAACGGCGAAGCCGATTAGCACCCTCTCAACACGACTCGCAGCCGAATCCATCGAGCATCGAGCCCGGCTTCCCCTGCATCAACTTGACTTCATCACCCAATTCACGGCGATTGTTGGATAAGCTTGAGAATCTTGTACGGGAGCAGAGCTCGATTAACTGGGGTCACCTCGAGAATTCTACCGTCGTCCCGCCTTCTGATGTCCTGTAGCAGCGGGTGACGACTCTTCTTGTGCAGCGTCAGGAGCGTCGGCATGTCATACTCGAGAGCCGCTCTAACTATGTCTACAAAACCCTCGCTCTCGACTGAGAACTTGCCGACCTCGTCGACGACGAGTATCTTGCAGTTGCCCACGGCATTCTGGATAGCCGGCACACCAACCCTGTCAATCTCACTGGGGTCTATGCCGTAGCCTAGGATTCGATTCCGCGAGTCTATTTCCCGGTGGGCCATCACTCCCCTCTCTCCGGTCTCGATATTGATGCATGCGTATCCGACTCTCTCACCGTTCTCGATAATCGCCTCGGTCCTCATGCCCCCTATCACACTCGAGCCAGACGTAGATCTGCG
>DAGM01000010.1:17221-17593 GCA_002495735.1 Euryarchaeota archaeon UBA54 | reverse complement strand
CAGCCTGTACCGGCATAGGAGCAAGAACGAAGAGGAGTAGGACAACTAAGGCCATGCCACGAAAATTCATATCCGAGGGTTAGACATCCAACTAATCAATTCTGCTACGGCATCGTGATATTCGCTAAGAAATAGTTGTGCTGCAATGCATCTCCCAGACTAATCCAATCGGGAACCTCGCCCCTGAAGTTGTCGTACCTGTGTCCCGGAATCAGCCTCCAATCAGCCGGCAACCCGCTCAGTATCTCCTTGGCTCTGATTAGGCTTCTCTGCTGCGCTTGCGGATCTCCTCCGGGCAAGTCGACCCTGCCCGCACTCCTGACAAAAAGTAAGTCTCCAGCGTGGTATACTCCATGTCCGTGCATGGTGACA
>DAGM01000010.1:5520-16848 GCA_002495735.1 Euryarchaeota archaeon UBA54 | reverse complement strand
GACCACTCAACTGAATCTCCCGGTTCGCAGTCCCAGGTATTGGTGAAGTCGACCTTCTTGAAAACGACATTACCGAGCAAGCTGGGAACTCTCGCTTCTTCATGACCCCAGACCTCCAGATTGGGGAATCTCTTCATCATCCCCGGATAGCCGGCAGTGTGGTCTCTGTGGGTGTGCGTGTAGAGTAGGTGCGTGGGCTGCAACCCCTCCTTCTCTAGAGCATCAGTCCAACGAGCTGCATCGTAAGGGTCGATTATCGCGACTACTCCGTTCTCCCTGTCGATGAATGCTGTGTTCATGTTCATCAGGGTGCCCATCTGGGTGACCCAGACCTCTATCCCGTCATCCCAGACTGATACATGGAACTCCCCGTCTCCGAGCATTGTTGCCCGCACCCTGACCTGCCGCATAGGTGTGGCGGCAGTGCTGTCTCAGGGCAGGCTTCAAAGCGTGGCCTCCGAGTCGCGGGGCGTGGCACGAAAGCCTGCTTCCAACACCCTGCTAGGCGGGCTCGCGCCCGGTCTACTGCTTCTGCAGGGAGTCTAACGACTCCCTTCGAAGCCCGTTGGGAGTGAAGAAATGGCATACGACGCTCAAGAAGTAGAGACTCGTTGGCAGAAGGCGTGGGCCAAAGCGGGGGCCTTCGAAGTCGAAGTCGACCACTCGAAGCCGAAGTTCTACTGCCTCGAGATGTTCCCCTATCCCTCTGGCAGCATGCACATGGGACACGTCCGAAACTACTCGATTGGCGACGCCATGGCTCGCTTTCACCGTCTGATGGGCAGCAACGTGCTCTACCCGATGGGCTACGACTCATTCGGGATGCCCGCTGAGAATGCTGCCAAGAAGGAAGGCGGACATCCACACACCGTAACACACCGCAACATCGCTAGCATCCGCGCCGACCAAGAACGGATGGGATATTCATACGACTGGCGACGCTTCCTTGCGACCTCTGATGTCGACTACTATCATTGGAACCAGGAGATGTTCCTGATGCTGAACGAACGCGGGTTGGTCGAGCGCAGGATGGCCCCGGTCAATTGGTGCGTGGACTGCGATACCGTGCTGGCCAACGAGCAGGTCAAGAACAACCGCTGCTGGCGCTGCGGCCTCGAGGTTGTGCAGCGCGACATGGAGCAGTGGTTCGTGCGTATGACAGAGTATTCCGACGAATTACTCGACGAGATTGACAACATCGCCTTCCCTGAGAACGTCAAGGCGATGCAGCGCAATTGGATAGGGCGCTCCCACGGCGCACACATCGACTTCTCTGTGGCTGGATCTGACGCGGTCATAGGAGCTTTCACCACGAGACCGGATACCATCTTCGGCGTGACTTTCGTCACACTCTCTCCTGAACACCCTCTGTGTGAGGAGCTGTGTACAGGCTCCGAGTGGGAGGCCGACTGGCGCGAGTTGCGCGACGAGTGCTTGCGAATGTCCGAGTTTGAGCGAATCAACATGCTGAAGGAGAAGAAAGGCGTTTTCCTCGGGCGCCACGCGATCAATCCTCTGAATGGAGAGGAGGTGCCAATTTACGCGGGTAACTTCGTGGTTGCTTCCTACGGTACTGGCGCTGTCATGGCGGTACCTGGCCACGACCAGCGCGATTACGACTTTGCAGAGAGATATGGTATAGAGATTCGCAGAGTCCTCATCGAGAGGGAGGGCGACGACCCCACAGCACCACTGAGCACAGCCTTCGAGGGCTACGGCCCCATGGTTAACTCTGGCATAGGCGACTTCGACGGCCTCGCCGGTGAAGTCGCCAAGGACACGGTAATTTCCGCGCTCGAGGCCACCAGAGCCGGCCACGGAACTGTCGAGTACAGACTGAAGGACTGGCTGCTCAGTCGCCAGCGCTTCTGGGGGACACCGATTCCGATGATTCACTGCGGTACCTGCGGCGTTGTCCCCGTTCCCTCCTCAGAATTGCCTGTTGAATTGCCTCTTGACGTCACCTTCAGCGAGGAACAGAGCGGAAACCCACTGGCAGCCCACGACGCCTTCGTCAACACCCCCTGTCCATCCTGCGGAGAGGATGCCAAGCGCGAGACTGACACTATGGACACCTTCTACGACTCATCATGGTACTTCATGCGCTTCTGCGACGCCAACAACAACTCCGCTCCATTCTCTCGTGAAGCGGTCGATTACTGGATGGACGGAGGCGTTGATCTCTACATCGGCGGCATCGAGCACGCCGTCATGCACCTACTGTATGCCCGTTTCTTCACCAAAGCTACCCGCGACGCTGGAATGAACAAGGTGGGCGAGCCGTTCGGCACACTGGTTTGCCAAGGCATGCTCAACGCACCCGCTCCATTCTGCGCCGACTGCAATGCAGAGTACCATGTTGACAACTTCGACGCTGACTGCCCGACCTGCGGCAAGTCGCTCGGGACGCGCTCGGTCAAGATGGGCAAGTCACTGGGCAACACGGTTAGTCCTGAGGAAATGATCGGGCGATATGGTGCAGATACGGTCCGGCTGTTCATGCTCTTCGGCGCCAACCCAGAGGTGGGCATGGACTGGTCCGACAGCGCTGTCGAAGCCAATCACCGTCAGATGCACTCGATCATCGACGCCATTGAATCCGCCTTGGCTATGGACAACTCTCCCGGGCCTATGGACGAGTGGCTGAACGCAAGACTGAGAGCCAACCAGAGAGCTTGGCACCAAGCAATGTCAAATGTCAGCCTACGCGAGGGTGTGATGATTAGTCACTTTGAGATACTGGCCGACTGGAATTGGTACCGTCGCAGAGGAGGGTGCGATCAAGCCACCGCCAAGGCATTCCTACAGCAATGGGTCCCTATGCTCGCACCTGCGACCCCTCACATTGCCGAGGAGTTCTGGCAGCGCATGGGAGGAGAAGGACTCCTTGCGACCCACATCCTTCCCGAGCCTAGTGACTCCTCGGAGGATACGTCTATACTGGCCCGCGAGGCATATCTACGAAACATCATCGCCAGCGGGCGCAATCTACGTGAGCTCGCCGAGCGCCACACGGAAGGAGAAATCAGCCGAATTGTCATCCAGACGACAGCACCTTGGAAACTCGAGCTCGCGCGCGACGCGCTACGACTCCACTCAGAGGGATTCGACTTCAAGACCGGAGGCCAAGCGTACGTCCAATCGCTCGAGATCTTCGAGAACGAGACACTGAGAGGAGAAATCTTCCAAACTTGGATGGCCTTGACAACTGGCAGTAAGAAGAAGCGTGGACGAGTACATTCGTGGGCAGTCGCTGAGAGGACGTTGATATCCAGCGGCCTCGACGAGACTGCAGTCATTGAGGCCAACTCCGCCTTTATCGCCGCAGAACTCGGAGTCTCGTCCCTTGAGACCTATCCGGCCGGCGAGGGTGAGGACGTAGCCGGAAAGGCTGGCTTGGCATTCCCGCTGGAGCCTGGCATCGCATTCCTGTAGGTGAGGCAATGACTCAGTCCACCGTACTCTTCGATGACGCCTGTGGTAAGTGCAGTCGCTGGGCTGCCTTCATTGACAAACGCAACCCCGGCGGCAGACTCCGCATTTTGGGTCAGGAGACAGATGAGGGTCGCGAACTACTCGAAGCCAGACCACCTAGTTTGGGAGGCGTGGACTCGGTGTTCATCATTACCGAAGACGGACAGTGGTACGCTAGGAGCACGGCTATCTGGAGAATCGCATCTAGAATGAGTTTACCTTGGTCATTTGGAGTAGTAATTTGGTTCGTTCCTGGGCCCATCAGGGACCTGTTCTACGACCTCTACGCACGTCATCGCTGACTACTCGTACTCGGTGGGTTCATGGGGCCCCTGTTGTTGGCCCGGGCGTTGAGTGAAGAGAAGAGCGGTAACCGTCGGCGGGGACGCCGTCGACGCCGACGGCGCTCCGGGGGCGGTCAAAACGCTTCCAAGGAGAAAAGCCCGGTGGCTGAATCAGAAGCCGTCGAGCGAGCGCTGTCGCGTTTCTCGGCAAAACCTCGGCCGATGGGCCTCCCTAAGGAGATAGATCCCCCTCCTCGGAGAGTGGAAGTATCCTGGAAGACAAACGCAGTGGCCAAGGACGTGCAGCGCAAGGCCGGAAATATCGCCTGCATACCCGGCGAGTTCGGCTTCTTGCCAGAGGAGAGGGTGCAGGAGATAGCCGCGAAGCTCGGCAACCTCCCAATCACTCTCGAACAAGCCCTCTCGCTTCGCAGTGCGTTGAATCAGGAGAAGAGCGTGTATTCTCACTCGAAACTAATGCGTCGAGCCAACGAGCTTAGCCGCCGCTACAACTCCGGCGAGAGCGTACTGACTCTGTCCAAGCGATTTGACGCACCGCCTGTCAACACCTTCCGTGCTATTCTGACCGGCAGAGGGTGGACCAAAACCAGAATCAAGGACACCCTGAACAAGAATCCATCCAAACTCAACAAGCGCGACCTTGAGCAGTTCAAACTGGCTGAGTCAGTGGACAGAGTGAGTTCAGTCGATCAGAGTGATACCCAGAGTGCAGCCGAAGTCTTCGAGGATATTCTGTGCGACTACTTCGACTCTCTCGGAGTGAGGTTCCGCCGTCAGGAGGAACTGCTCGCAGAACAGAAGGTGAGTGAGGGGAGAGCAATCATCACTCCTGACCTGCTGATGCTCGACGATGTCAGGATCAACGGGGTGCCATGCGCGTGGATAGACGCCAAGCACTTCTTCGGCGCCGACCTCAAGTTTCCTCGGAAGAAGACCCAGAAGCAGGTTGACCGGTACGTTGCCGAGTACGGGCAAGGAGCCATAGTCTACCGGCACGGTTTCTGTGGTAGCCTTAATCTTAAGGGGGCTATACAACTAGACTCCAGTCCGTTGAACTTGACTCCTCTGGCTGAGTTCCACGAGAAGGCTAGGAACAATTCATGAGGTCTCTCCGACCCTAGTCATAATCGCCTGCAGACCAGTCTTCTCTAACTCTGAGGCCAGAGGGCCAGACCAATCTGCTTCGCTCGCTGCGTCACTAGGGACAATCGCCACACTCTCTCCCAGCATGCAGAGCAGAGCGACCGCCTCCTCGCCGATATCGCATTCCTGCATCGCAACATCCACCTCAGAGAGTAAATCAATTCGCGACGAATCTGCCTGTAGCCCACTTTCCTCTGCAAAACATCTCGCTGAATCAAGCAGTTCGGTCCACCTGTCGATACCCCACTCTCCTTCAGACAGCGTCTGCATCTGCTTCGCACCGGCTCGGCTAATCGACTCTTTCCAAACAGGGTCGTCGATGTAGTCCGAAGTGTGCTTGCCAGCATCGGGACGCCATGCCAGAACTATCGGTGTACCGCAACTCCATCCCTCTGCCCGCCCCGGCCCTTCATGCAACAGCGGGCCGTGGTACGGTGCTCCTGCTTTGAGTCTGCGTTCGCAGCCGCCAGCGGCCAGCGCAGTCACATCTCCGAGGCCGGTCGAACGATTACGCTCCACTTGGTGTGATATCAAGTAGGAACGCCTCAGACTCTCCTCGTGTGGAATCCCCATCGCTCTCTGGAAGGCTAGAGCCGCGGCCACTGCTCCTGAGGCCGACATACCGAAGCCCTGTGAGATCGGCAGAGCCAGCCTGACACCGATCTCCCAAGCGATTCCTTTCGCCTCAGGTATTTCCTCAACTAGGAGGTCGAGGACACTATCATACAGTCTCGGATCACCCTCAGTACCTTCGAATGAGACTTTGAGCCCAAACTCACCTTGTTCTCCGTATGCAACGACTTCTACTCCATCATCGACGCACAACCCGGCCCCGAGACTACCCTGGCCGACTGGATCCAGAACTTCGTCACTTACCGTGAACAGCAGGGTGACGTGGCCCCCGCACTCACCGCGGCCGAGTAACCCGGTCATAGTGACTCATCCGGCCTACCAGCCAAGAATCCTCGGCCGGCTCACACGACTGCCGCAAAGTCTTCTTTGAGTTCGCCAAACCGCCCAGAGAGCTCCTGAACGGCCTTTTGGAAGGCGACCCTAGGTGTCATTGAACCATCGGTCTCGAACGACAGGATGAACTCGCCGGGAACATCCTCCAGAGTGATGGCGTCCTTGAACTCCATCGACTCCTCAGTACCAGCACCGACATGATGCAGATCTTCTACCAGCTGGGCTACCTTGTCTATGTCCTCCAAGCGTCCGTTGCTGTCGAAGTCCTTGGCAGTGATAGTGAGTTTTAGTCCCCATAGAATCTTCGCCTTCGTCTTGTTGTTGAGGACTCCAACCTGACGAGGTGAGAATGCTGTGCCACAGACAGGAGACCACTTTGCGTGGTCGCGGCCGCGCCCCATGATTGCAGTGGCGTAGAATTCAATCATCTGGCCGCGAGAGAGTTTGGTAATCGGGATACTGTGATACTTCTCTGAGATGCTGCCACCCGCTCCGAGAAAACTCATGTCGCCAGCGGTCACCCACCGGCCACCTTCGCTGCCAAACGCCTTGCAGGTGTAGATCATCGTGCAGAGGGGGCATCCTCTGTCCTCGACGACCAGCTCAGCGCAGGACGGACAACTGTCTTGGAAGTGAAATTCGTCGTGCTTGGTCGGTATTGGAATCATGGCCAGCCGCTGAGCCACAACCTCGTCGGGAAGCGGGCCATTGGTCTCCCATACTTCGCCGTCCTGCTCGATTGTACCCATCTCGAAGCGAACGGTGTCGATAGCCATCTTAGGAGTGTCAGACATTAGTGTACGTCGGATAGCATTGACGAAGGCACGTTCCGCGTCGCTCAGCAGTATGGAAATCTCTTCATCATTTTCTTCGATAACCTTTGCTTTGACCATAAATTCACCTCATACTCGGCGCCCACGGCGCCCTCCCTTACTCTTCGTCCCGTCAGTTGCGATGGGAGTAACGTCCTCAATGCGGGTTATTGAAACTCCGGCTCGGGTCAGTGCCCGAATTGCAGAGGTCGCGCCCGGTGCACTGTGAGAGCGATTCCCTCCAGCACCGCGATACTTCACTATGACTTGGTTAAATTCCTTCTCAGCCAGCATCTCAGCCACCCTTTCGGCGGCTCTGGTCGAGGCGAACTGGCCGCCTGAGTCGCTACCGCCCTTGGTCACCATTCCTCCCGAGACCTTGCAGATGGTCTCGGCTCCGGTGAGGTCGGTGGCTGTCATCAACACGTTATTGTGCGTGGTGAAGATATGCAGAATTGCCTTCCTCGACATCAGCTCTCACTCTCCTTAGTGGGTTTACTTTCCGTGGAAACGGTGTCCTCTGTGCTGGGTGAGGCCGCTGCGTCGCGCTTGACCTGTTCGACGAACTCGGGATCCACCACCCGGACTGGCTCGACACCATCTTCATCATCGGCTACGAGGGTCAGTCGCAACTCATCCATGTCTTTGCGAAACTGGTGCTCTGAATCGGCGAAGGGAGAGTTTGTGGAGTACTGCATCACATCCTCCTCCTGTTTGAGCACGTGATATCCGGGCACCGTCATCTTCTGGTTTCCTATGCTGATATGGCCGTGGACAATGAGATTCCTAGAGGAGCGCATAGTCGGAGCCAGTCCCCTGTAGTAGACAACTGATTGCAGCCTCCTCGAGAGCATGTGCTCGACGGTGATCTGAAGCACATCGTCAATCCCCGCGCCTTCGGGGAGTAGCCCCCTGCGGAGCAAAGATTCGACCATGTCAGTCTTCTCACGAGCGAAGTGACCCTCGGAGGCATCTACCTTCCCAATCAGCTTCATCGCCTGGTTCCTGTGGCGACGCAGAGCCGACTTCTCGCGCCAAATCTCTCTCATGCCGCCGACCTTCTTCAGGCCGTACTTTTCTTTGAGAGCGTGCTCTTCGTCAATCCTAGCTTGCTTCCAGGGGTGAGAGGGGGTGCGAATCTTGGCCCTTGCGAACTTTGGATCTCCCATCTACTCACCTCATTTCTTCTTCTCGACGCCGAGCGTGGTGCCCTTGCGACCGTTTGACCTGAGCCTCTGCCCACGTACCTTGTGACCGGTTCGGTGCCTCATTCCACGGTATGCTTTGACCCCGGCGATACGGGAGACATCATCATCGCGGGTCAACTTGACCTCAATGGCGACGATGTGAGCATCTTCGTTGGTCTCAAGGTCACGCTGGCGATTGACCAGCCACCAAGGGACCGTCGTAGCGTACTCGTCTATGGAGTTGCGCAGGCTGTCCTGTTCATCATCTGACAGGTGACCTCCCAGTTTCTTGCCATTGATATCAGCCAAGCGGCAGATTTGCTGAGAAGTCCTCATTCCTATGCCCTTGATGGAGGTTAGGCCGATGGCAATGGGGCGCAGCCCGTCGATGTCGCTGTCAGCCATCCGCAGGATGTAGGAGAAATCATCTCCGAGTTCAGCATCTTCAGGCATTGTACGGTTCCCCCGTGTTCACCGGTTACCCGGTGGCCCATTGGGCATCTCGGCGACCTACCATCCCTATTTGAATCGATTGGACGCCCCTATGGGGCGGTTCAAACTACTCCTTGCATACGACATACAAGTTCTGTCTACCAGAGTCACGCTCGATTTCTAAGTCCACCATGAAGCCACTAACGCCTTCAATCTCCTTCAATTCCCGATCCAACCTGCGTTGTAGGGTCGGATGAACACCTGGGTCTAGATTACAGCGCAGTGTAATTTTGCCGATACCATTCCTCGCTACTGATGCCGCGACCTGGTCGATGGTGTGTAGTTCAGGGGGACTGAGCCTGTGCTGAACTATTTCGCCGGTAGCCACGACGAAGCCATCGATATCCTCCGACTTGATGAGGGGGTCGGTGTGTATGAGGATGGGTCTGCGGCCTTCCAGGCGCAGCCAGGAGTGACCGCAGTCCTTGGGCAGCGCGCGCTCCAACCAAGCCTCTTGAAGACCACTCTGGACTAGAGCGGAATCTACTATTGTCATATGGGCGCCGTAGGGAGGGGGCTTGCTCATATCAGAGACCTCGGATATCGAGGGGGAGCCTTCGATTGAGGCGATGACATGCTTCGTCCCCATCCTCACGCACCTGTGACTAGCGCTCGAAGAGAGCGCACCAACCCACAGCGAGAGCCTATCCACTCTGCCTCCACCTTGACTCAACCACTCCCAGGTACGACTCACTCCCGGGAAGGTAGTCTCGATGTTGGCTTCTATGATGGACTGCTGCACCTCTCCGAGCCTCGGAGACAGGTCGAGAAGCACAGCCGGACCCCTCGGTCCACTCTGCAGGTGGTCGGCCCAGCCGCGCAGGACTGGCCCGATGGGGGGTTCCATTTCATCCACATCGTGATTCTGAGCATCACGCGGACGAGCTGGATCCAGATGTAGCATGGCGATAGGAGGGTGAGCGCGCGTCCCAGCCTCGCGCAAACTGTTCCAGTACTCCGTAATGGCTCCCTCGGCGTCCGACCCGTCACCAATGATGACACGATCCATCGAGCGCTGCAGGCCCTCCTCCTCGGAGTTGATGTGCATGTTCGCCGCACATAGCACTGCGATGTTTCCATCCATCTCGATTCCCAAAGATGGCCGCTTCAGAACTTGCGAATAGGCGACAAGTTGCAGGCCGGACCCCGCGGCCGCATCGAGAATAATTCCGGCTGGAAGCACGTTGGGATCTATGCTGTTTGCCCGAGAGAGTGCTACGAACCACGGTGTGGAGAGCCTTCGCATGTTCTCAGTCATGTGAAAGGCAGGCTCTCCGCGCCGCGCCGATTCGGCTTTGACCCGCTTCCTCGCTTCCTTGACAATCTGCGCTGATGGGTTCAGCGCGGTGTGTCGACTGCCCTCCTCCATGCCGGCGCCTCCAAGAACTTGGTCAAGTCACTTTCGCGTCCTAAGTGATGGGGCCTCTGTTGATGCTCAGTTCGAATCGCAGCCAGGAATTCTGCAGTTCGTGGCCGTCGTTGTTGCCGTAGGCGATGGGAGGAGGGAGCAGTGTGGTGTGAGAGGTACCGGTGTCGATTCCAGGAATCAGCCCCCTGTCGTTGTCTATGTCCAAGCCAATGGCAGACCAGCCGAAACCGTCGATGTAAGATGGGTCCTCCCCTGCTGTGACGGGTAGGTCGCCCTCATCCAATTGTTCTCCGGTGTCGGCATCCCAGACAATGTAGTGAACTTCTATCCTGTCGTTGTCGTTGATGTGTATCTCGCGTTCCTCGGTGCCCTTGAACACGTTCACGTCGAGCAGCACCTCGGCATCCACCACCGTGAGGTGGCTGACTGCCACTGTTATGCTTCCCTCGGTGATGTCTTCGGTCAGTTCAAGTTCGACGAAACCGCTCTCGTTACCTTCCAGAGTCATCAGGTCACTGGTGTTGTCTGAGCCTGAGAACAGGACACCCAAACCTCTGATTTCCAGTACTAAGTCAACCGTGGTGTTGCCGCGGTTGTACACAGCCACACTGGCGCGGTCATCATCGCCCTGATGCTCCCAGTCGCAGCGCAGCTCGCCGGGATAGAGAAACACGTCGTCCTGATCCGAGAGAATCTCCGGCCAGACCCAGTCGCCCTCTCTTGGAGAGCAGGTGTCGAACAGCAGATCGACCTCCCAAGTAAACCGCCCGTTGATGACTGGTGCCTCGACGGGCGGCCCGAAGGAATCTTCGAGGTCGGCGCTGAAGTTCCAGGCCGCCCAGCCAACCCATATTGCCGATAGAAGCAGCACCAATGCGGTGCCAAGTGAGAGCATCAAAGTGACTCTGGGTACCGCCATTTCGTTGATGCCTAATGGGACGGGCGGGTGCTCGACCTCGTCGGGCGTGTCCGATATCCAAGACCTTGTCACGATTACTTGTCGCTACCGTGTGTCATCAACGTTGGCCCGCTCGGTATTGTCGAAGTATTCATTTCGAAGGCTGACAACTGCCTCGCAGTACCACGTTGCGATTTCAGTCCTTGACCATCTGTGCCTCGTTACGCAGACCTAACCATGACACCACTCCTAACTCTGCGGCCACCACCATCAATGCAATCAGCATCGTCGTCGGTTCGAATATGTCGGGCACGAAAATCAGTGCACTCAGAATCGCCACCACTAAATTGACTAGCCCCCATACCCTCAGGGCCCGCCGCAATTGCAGTATTCCCACTACCCATAGTGTGGTCGAAAGCGCAATCAGCAGCACAGGAAGCAGCACCGAGGTAGCGTGGTGAGCAATGGCGACGATGATAAGCAGCAGGTGCGAGTCGACGGCCAGCATCATGGACCAACTTTCTCCCTTCAGAGGAACGGTCAGTGCCAACAGTGCAAGTAACAGCAGACCGGTTCCCATCGTGGCCTCTGGGAATATATTGAGGGCTGGTTCGTACCAGTTCCCTATGGCGAAAAGCGCCATCAGGCCGGCTGGGACCGCCAGACCGATGGCCCAAGGTTG
>DAGM01000010.1:3872-5120 GCA_002495735.1 Euryarchaeota archaeon UBA54 | reverse complement strand
GAACAGGCTGCGAAAACCGCGCCCAGAGGAACCTTTCCAGTCATCCCTACCTAGCTGCCCCCTCTTCCTGTCCACCCATACATCCACCAGAACGACGAGTACCAACACCGACTCGAGCAGCATCCATGGAATCCTCCACTCGAGCATATCTCCTCCGAACGGGTCGATCGTCAGAGGATAGGGGAGCGCCTCGACCATCACAGCTCCCAGAATCCTCCCAGCCAGTAGCGGCATGACAATCCAGTCGAGTGCGATTGGTATCCTGTCCAGCAACCTGTTCTGGCCAATTAGTGATATCGCCACCAATTCCACCAATAGGACAACCAGCACGGCCATGTCGAGGAGGTCCTCGTTGCTGCTGCCCGGCCCGATGTGGGATACGACGTGAATCGCAACCAGTCCTGCAATTGCCATTGCGATTGGCATCTCCAATCCCATGATGTGTGGAAGTTCCAGTTCGAGATTCTTGATGCGCGACCTAGCAAGGGCAATTAGAGCGGTCGCAAAGATACCTATAGCCACCAGCATGAGCGGATTTGTCCCGTTGAGCAGACCCAGAATGATTCCCGCACCAAGTATCAGTGAGAGTACTGCTAGTACGACCATCGGCTTGTGACTCACGTCGGTCGTGTAGAGTTCCTCACGGTCGTTAGTGCCAGACTTCTCCCTCTGCTTGCTACGCACGGCCTCCAGTTCAGCCAGAAGCGGGTCGTAGGTCGCAACACCCCCTTCAGGACCTCCTTCCGGCCCACTTGCTTCTGCAGCCATCTCAATGCGCGCATCGCGCTTGGACACCGACTTCAGCTCAGCTCGCAGTTCACCCCTGGCGACCAGCCAGAGGGAGCTGACCACGAACATCACTAGAGAGACAATCTCCGCTGTCTTGTTCTCCAACTCGAAGGAGAGGGCGATGGTGATTACCAGCAACCACAGGGCTGCCAATGCAGGGTTGAGCAGCTTCTCTATACTTCCCGCGCGAGGCAGGTAGGTTGCGAGCACTGCAGCCGAGCACATCACCGCAGCGATGCCGACATCGATTTCAGGTAGTGAGTTCATCGATTCGAGCAGCTTAACTGGCTGCCTTCCCGAGAGAGCCAACAGCAATGGCAGGCTCATCAGCCCCAATCCGCTAGTGTACAGTTTCTCATTGCTAGGAGCTCTGGTCAGCATCAGAGAAACCAAGGATAGGCAGAGCAGCGCCGTCAGAGGCACAAACATCCCGTGCCTCCATTGGATTGCGAGTACGGC
>DAGM01000010.1:0-3490 GCA_002495735.1 Euryarchaeota archaeon UBA54 | reverse complement strand
TCCGAGCCGACGTGAAGGGCCGTTAGAAGAAACAGTACCAGTAGGAGTGAGATGGCGGTGAAACCGCCGAAATGAGACATGAATATCAACGTGAACAATGGCAACCACCATCCCAACGACCAGAGCTGCAAAGCCCCTGAGTCACGGATCGAAGCAGAGATTTCAGATACACCGAGGAAGCGGGCGGCGAGGTTAACACCAGATTCTCCCAATCTGATGTTGACTATGACCATTAGAACGCAGGACAGAGCGAGATATGCTCCTAGAGGCACTGGCTCGAGATCAATCATACTACCGGGATCAAGCACGTCATTTGCGATCAGTAGTGTCCTGACAGTCTCCTCCGTCACCTCCTCGATGAGCACCCAACTCCATGGCAGCAGAACTGTTACCCCGGCAAGCGAAGGCGACTCCCGTCGCACCGCGAGCACGGCGGTCCCGATGTGCAACGAACCCAATAGACCAAGCAGTAGCATCCCTCCATCGCCACCCATAGCGTTGGAATCGACCGGGACCAGTATGACGAGCAGAGTGAGTACGGCGACAGCGCCTAGCCACAACACCCTGTCAGTCACCCTGTCCTGATCACGCAGCAGTACGAAACCGGTGATGATGGTGGCGAGGACCGTGAAGAGTTCGTAAGCATCGAGAGTGCCGATTAAGTCACCTGAGTCATTCCCTACAATCAGCATGCCTACCAGAGGGAAGGCAAACGTCCCGAGAGGAACCACCACCCGTTTCGTATCGACTCCTCTGACTGAGAGGTACGAGCCACCGAAGGCCGCGCCGAGGAAAGCCACCATACCTAGCGCGTATCCGGTGTCCTCGCGGCTGCTGGCGACGGCTAGAAGCGCTCCAACCATCCCCATGGAGACCGAGACGCCCCAGAGTCCAGGCTTGCCGAGACCGAGCGCCTTGAAAGCCTGCGAGAACCAGTTCTCGTCCTGTGCGAAGCGCGCTGCCATGGTCGCATTGATGCCTGTGACAGTCATCAGGAGAAGAAACAGAAGCAAAGGGTCCTCGAGAGCGAGTATCCTCAGCGAACCGAACTCAAATCCGCCGGTTATCGCATGCATCCCAATCCACAGGTTGGACGCCGCCACGCCGAGAGCAGCGAGGTTGCCCGACTGTCGGTGCAGCGCAAGCCCGTGCACCAGCAGGGTCGCGAGCAGTATCATCCCCGCGACACCACTCTCTCCCAGAACCGATCCGGTCGTCGAGGCGATGGCCAATAGTACGAGAGTCGACTGAGCGGCGATGGCATCATGGTCGTGCCTGTAAGCGACTAGTACGTTCACTCCGACGAGCAGCAGAAGCAGAACACCAAGAGATTCCATCCCGATGTAGTCCCAGTGATTCAGTTCAATGGCGAGGCCATACATGACCTTCATCGAGATGATTACCCAGGTGACCCCGAGAAGTTTCATCGCTGGGTCTGGGACCCAGCGCTCTCCAAGCGCGAAGCCGACCACTGCGAGCAGCACTAAGACAACAATCGCCAGAAGCGGCGACAGTGCTAGACCAGCTTGCACCCCGATGGCGCTGTAGACGACAATCATCGAGATCATCAGGACCCAGTTGACGCCCCTTTCGCCCCTGACTGCGATATCTGTCACGATGTCGCGCTCGGGAGCGAGCGGGACACTGCCATCCTGCTGCATCGCCCCCGGCTCGTCACCGCTGGGCTGTTCAAACGGATCGTAAAACTCCCCAAGAGCCTCATCCACGGCCTTAGCAAGCTCCTCACGCCGCTCCTCTTCGTCACCGTTCCTCGGGGGGATATCGATGTCACTGAGATCGATGTTGATGCCTCGGCGAAACTCGCTCTCCCGGATGATTCTGTCATCCCGGTCACCGTCAGTCATCACTCTCCGGCCGCAGTCGCTACCGCATAATCGCATCCCCGCCCGAGACGACTGGAATACCCGCTTTCGCCTTGTTTGGTTAGAAATGGGCCAGCCGCAATGCTTGAAGGGGAAATCTCAACGTCATGCGTCATGGAGCCTTCCTCTGTGTCTGGCGACTCCCGCAACTTCGCTACGCCTCTGGCCTCGCACGGCCTCGACCCCAAGGGCGCAGTGCACTGGAATCTCGATTGGGAGGATCTACACGAGATCGCTGTCGAGCGAGGCGAGGCGAAACTTACTGCTCACAACGTGCTGCTGACTACTACCGGAGAGCGAACTGGTAGATCACCTAACGACCGATTCATCGTCGACGAACCTGGACTGGCCGACAGCGTGTGGTGGGGAGACCACAACAGACCAACCACTCCAGAGATCTTTGAGGGCCTGCTGGAGAAGACGATAACCCATCTGAACGACTCCGAGAAACTGTTCGTTAAGGACGCGTTCTGCGGAGCCGACCCGGATTACAGAATGCCAGTTAGAATCGTCACCGAGAAGGCGTGGCACGCCGCCTTCATGCACAACATGTTCGTACGCGCATCGAAGGACCAACTAATCTCTCACATCCCACAGTACACCATTCTGCATGCCCCGGACCTGCTTTCCATCCCTACATCGGACGGTGTCAATTCCGACGCCTTCGTCATCATCGCTCTCGAAAGAGGGCTGGTGATAATCGGAGGCACCCACTACGCGGGCGAGATAAAGAAGGCCATCTTCACCATCATGAATCACATCCTTCCGGCCAAGGGACTCCTGCCTATGCATTGCTCAGCGAATACCGACGGAGAGAAATCAGCTCTGTTCTTCGGACTCTCGGGCACCGGCAAAACCACTCTCTCTGCAGATCCCAACAGGGCTCTAGTTGGAGACGACGAGCACGGATGGTCTGACAATGGCGTGTTCAACTTCGAGGGGGGCTGCTACGCCAAACTCATCAGACTCTCAAAGGAGGACGAACCGGCGATTTATGCTACTACGCGGATGCCCGGATCGATACTCGAGAATGTTATACTCAACGCCGATGGTACTCCCGACTTTGACAACTCTTCTCTAACTCAGAACACCCGCGGATCGTACCCCATTGAGTCGATAGAGAACCGCACCCCTGACTCGATGGCCGGGAATCCAAAGAATGTCGTCTTTCTGACTTGCGATGCGTTCGGAGTTCTGCCCCCCCTCTCCAAACTTAGTCCCGAGCAGGCCGCCTACCACTTCATCTCGGGCTATACCGCTAAAGTCGCTGGGACAGAGGTCGGTGTCAAGGAGCCCCAACCCGCGTTTTCCGCCTGCTTCGGCGCTCCGTTCATGCCCCGCCATCCCAGTGTATACGCCGATCTGCTTTCGAAGAAGATTCACGACAACGACGCCAAGTGCTGGTTGATCAACACCGGTTGGGTGGCCGGTGGAGCTGACGCCAGCAGCCGTATCAAAATCCGTTGGACCCGCGCTCTGCTAAACGCGGCCCTAGACGGTGATCTAGACGACGTACTGTTCGTAGAGGACGAGCGCTTTGGCTTCCTAGTTCCTACCACCTGCCAAGGAGTTCCTGACAACATTCTACAGCCCAGAGACACCTGGCA
>DAGM01000062.1:13817-14887 GCA_002495735.1 Euryarchaeota archaeon UBA54 | reverse complement strand
GCGCGACTGGATGGGCTCGATGATCTTCGACGAATGGTTGCACGACAGGATGAATCTGCAGGTCTGCGAGTTTTGCTCCATGATTCGACGTAGCGCACCCTGAGCGTCGGGCGTGAGGGCGTCAGCCTCATCGAGAAAGATAACCTTGAACGAGGTGCCTGGTGATGGCGCTGTCTTGGCGAATTGCTTGACCTTGGTTCGGATGGACTCGAGTTTGCGCTCATCGCTGGCGTTCATCTCTAGGAGGTTCATCCTGTAGTCCTCACCGAACACATCGCGAGTCAGTGCTAGGGCCGCGGTCGTCTTGCCGGTGCCCGGCGGGCCTGAGAGTAAGAGGTGAGGAAAGCTGCGCATCTCGGCGTACGCCTTGAGTCGGTCAACCACCGCGCGCTGACCCTTGATGTCGCCCACGGTCTGCGGACGATGGCGTTCTACCCACAACTCGCTCATGACAGTCCTTCCTCATCCTAATGCGAGTGTCCTTGAATGTTGTGCGAGGCGCGCCGCGCCCCTGCTCAATACCTCTCTTCATCGTTCGGGAAGTCCGCACTACGAACGTCCTCCACATACTGACTCACCGCTGCCTCGATGATACTCCCGAGGTCAGCATATCTCCTCAAGAACCTCGGCGAGAAGTCCTTGGTGATTCCTAGCATGTCGTGCAGCACCAGCACCTGTCCGTCGCAGTCCGAGCCAGCACCGATGCCGATGGTAGGAATGGCCAGTGACTCGCTGACCTGCTTGGCCAACTCTGATGGAATCTTCTCAAAGACCACAGAGAAACAGCCTGCCTCCTCGAGCGCTTTGGCGTCCTCGATAAGCCTAGTCGCCTCGGCATCTTCCTTGGCCCTCACCGAGTAGGTACCAAACTTGTAGATTGATTGCGGCGTCAGTCCGAGATGGCCCATCACTGGGATGCCGGCCTCGACGATGCGCTTTACCGACTCGCAGACCTCGGCTCCTCCCTCGAGCTTGACAGCGTGTCCGCCAGACTCCTTCATTATGCGGATGGCCGAGTCCAACGCGGTCTTGGAGTCGCCCTGATATGAGCCAAACGGCATATCGACGAC
>DAGM01000062.1:10387-13462 GCA_002495735.1 Euryarchaeota archaeon UBA54 | reverse complement strand
CACTGGGCGTGGTAAATCATGTGGTCGAGGGTAATCGGCACTGTGGTCTCGTTTCCTGCCATCACGTTTGAGGCAGAGTCGCCGACGAGAATTACGTCTATTCCAGCACCATCCACGAGACGAGCTAGAGAGTAGTCGTATGCAGTCAGCATGGCAATCTTCTCGCCAGACTGTTTCATCTTCTGCAAGGTCTGAGTGGTGACCTTCTTCGCTCGGCTAGAAACCATGGCACTTCCTCTAGGAGTGCAGCGAGGGCTATTGACGCCTTCAACCACTCGCCTGCTTCATCCCTCGTCGGAACTCATTGTCTCGAGAGCCATTAGGTACTGCTCAAGGTGAATCAGCCCGTCGCCGTTCTCGTCTGCGGCGTGGAAGTAGTCGCGCAGAGTGTCAATGTCGCCGTACTCCAGCCCCAAGGCGTCTACGCAGGACATGAACTGCCTGAGGGTCAGCAGTTTGTTGCCCCAAGTGTCAGCGGCGAAGAATGCAGATGCGCGTCGACGCGATTCGGCTCGATGAGGGTCAGAGGACATCAGCCTGAAGGTCTCCCACGGCGAAATCTTGTGGCTTTGGTGCTTCTTTCCGTAGCCCTGATAGATCAACAAACCGACGACGGCTGCGGTCGCAGCGCCGATGATGGCCTCCATCCCCATGAAGTAGAGCAGGAGACTCCCAGAGATAATCCCGAACCACTGTAGGAAGGGGCGTAGCGGGGCGTTGTACTCGGGCCGGTACCACGCGTGAGAGGGCGTGGCCTTCCTGAGAACTAGGACGGACAGGGACATCAGCACGTACACCATTATCTGGAATCCTGAGGCATACTTGGCGACTTGGTGTACGTCTATGGTGAGCAGTGCGACAGCCATCGCCGCCCCGGTGACGATTATGGCGATATGGGGCGTCTCGTATCGAGGATGAACGTCCTCGAACAGATCGGGCAACAGGTTGTCTCGGGACATGGCGAATAGGTAGCGCGATGCAGCGAGTATCCCTGCCAGTGACATCGATGTCATCGTCAGAATGGCAACGATTGCGGCGAAGATCGCCACGTCGCTACCTCCCACAACCTCGGCGAAGGCTCGGACGGGGTCCTCGATGGCATGACCGTTCGAATCGAAGAATGCCTCGTGCGGGATCACAGCGACCATTGTCGCGACCAACACTGCATAGAGCACGGCCCCTATCCCAAGGGAGGTCATGATTCCTCCGGGCAGATTCTTGCCAGGATTTTTGATTTCTCCTCCGATGGCCGCTACTTTGGCCACCCCAGCATAGGATACTAGAACGAAGGCAGAAGCCTCGCCCATCCTCGTCCAATCACTCGTACTCTGCAGCACTGGGCGTGCCTTCGAGTAGTCCGCATCTCCGGAGACGTTTGCCCAGATGGTGAGTCCTACTAGCATGAGGATGGATAGGGTGACGATGGGTGTCTGTACCGCCTTTATCCTCTTCATCCCGAGAGTATTGATGATGACTACCAACACCAGCAAACTGAGAGCTGCCTGGATGGCAGTGACATCAGTCCCGAGGTACTCCTGCACGAACATCAGGTAGGCTGAGAATCCAATCAGAGCGAAGGCGGCCTTGAGCAGGAACGATGCCCAAAGGCCGAGCCCGGCGATGGTCCCGAACATGGGCCCGAATGTTCTCTCAATGAACACGAAGGAGCCGCCCGAGGTCGGCATGGCCGAGGCCAACTCGCTCTGGCTGATTGCCCCGGGAATGACCACAAGAGCAGCGAGGACATAGGCCAGCCATACCCCTCCTCCGACCATGGCATAGGCGAGGGACGGAAGTACGAACAGTCCGCTTCCGATCATCGCTGAGAGCGATATGATAATCACCGAGAATAGTCCCAATTTGCGCTCTAGGGTGCTGGAGACCGCTTCGATGGGCTGCAGGACAATGCCTACTAGGTCCCTTGGGCCTACTGGTCGCATGGTTTGCCCGAATCCCGGCCGTTGTTGAAGGTTCGCCCGCCGAATCCTTCATCCTTGGTGCACCCTCTGGTAGACTGAAAATGAGGCTTCTGCAAGGTATTCTGGCAATCATGCTGCTGCTCGCCCCGCTGAGCGGTTGCATCGGTATTGGGAATGGAGGCGTTTTGTTTGGAGATGAGTCTGAGGAGGAGCCTTTGAGGCTTAATCACATACAGATGGAAGGGACTCACAACTCGTACCACATCGAGCCCATCGTATCGCCGACTCGCGAATACATGTACACTCACGAACCTCTTGATGTTCAAGCCTCGGAGCTCGGGGTACGGCAGTTCGAAATCGACGTCTGGTGGGATGTCCGAGAAGGATTGCGCGTGTACCACAACCAATACGACTCGGGCACCACTTGCCCGACCTTTCAGAATTGCCTTGAGACTCTTCTGACATGGTCCGAAGCCAATGAGCAGCACCACCCACTGATGATCTGGATTGAGCCCAAGGACTGGCCCGAGCAGGCAGTCGACCTCACCACTACTGTGGAATTATCCGGGATACTCGAGGACATCGAGAACGAGATCGCCGAGTTTTGGCCGAGGAATCGAACCATCACCCCAGATGACGTGCGCGGCGAATGGCCAACCCTCAACGAGGGCGTGATAAACGATGGTTGGCCATTGCTTGAGGAGAGTCGGGGCAAGGTCATCTTCGTGCTTCTCGCCAGCGGAGGGATGCGAGACCTCTACCTCGATGAGCACCCCGGTCTTGTGGGTTCCTTGATGTTCACACTCTCACCTGAGGGTAGTGATGAGGCTGCCATATTCTCACTTACCGACCCCATTGGCAGCGGCGGGGACATATCCCGGTTGGTCAACGAAGGCTACATCGTACGCACCCGCGCGGACAGCGGCGGCGAGGAGCCAGACGACAACAACACCGCCCGGTTCGAGGCCGCGCTGGCTGCAGGAGCTCACACAATCTCCACAGACTACCCGGGACCAGTCGATGGGATGGACTACTGGATTGCGATTCCCAATGGGACGCCCAGCCGCTGCAACCCGCTGACAGCGCCGACTTGGTGCGCTTCTGAGGACATAGAAAATCAGGTCTCTTCCTGACTGCCAATCAAGAATCCATCAGG
>DAGM01000062.1:6214-10069 GCA_002495735.1 Euryarchaeota archaeon UBA54 | reverse complement strand
CATCAGGCCTTGGCGATGACCTTTAGCTCGATTGCTATGGAGGTAGGCAGGGCCTCTACTGCCACAGTGGTGCGGGCGGGTAAGATTTCCTCAAAGTAGTGCGAATAGACCTCATTGTAGTCTGGGAAGTCGCGCTCCATGTCGATGAGGAATACCAAGATGTCGACCACATTGTCGAGGCTGGAGCCATGTGCCTCGAGAATCGTTCGCACGTTATTGATGACCGAGTGAGTCTGCGCGCGTATGTCGTAGTCCAGTGTGTTGCCGTCTGCATCCTTGACAGGGCCCCCGGGAATCTCGTTGGTGTCAGGAGTGCGTGGGCCCATGCCGCTGACGAACAGCAGGTCGCCGGTCTTGTACAGGTGTGGGTAAGCGCCAACTGCTGAGGGGCCTTCCTCGGTGATGAACGGGCCGTCGTCGCCCATCAGCTTGCTCACCGCCTTCTTGCCGGCGACCCCTCCGACGACGGCACCCAAAGGTCCGCCGACGGCCAGACCCGCTGCCGTGCCGATAATCTCGGCGCCCTTGCTCAGTGCGCCCTCGCTGATATCGACGAGATCCTCGATGATGCTGGAGTCGTCTTCCTCCTCTTCTGGATGATTGTCGTGCGGCATCATAGCATCCCCTTATCCAGCACACTGCGGTCGCCGTGGTAGAACTCCACGTCGTCCTCGTCGAACTCCTTGTCGCCAACCCCTCCCTTGGCAGGAGTGAGTTGGATTACCGCACCACCGGCTCCGTGCAGAGCCTCGTAGGCCAGCACCTCGCCATCGTAGTTGTTGTGTTGCCCCATGGTCGCAGCCATCCACCATGCCGGTTTGTAAGCTACTACCTTGCTGACTCTGATCTGACCCTGGATATCACGACTCAACTGGCTGATGTCCTCAAGTCGGCCGTTGTCGAAGAACTCCAGTATCTTGCGGTTCCACTCATCGTCCTTGGCCGAGTGTATCCTGTCGTCGGCTGGGTCGATGTGCTCGGTGAACATCCTGTTGGAAAGGCTTGCCACCACCACAACTACGACCTTCTTGCCAAGCGTTGACATGGCGTCGCGCGCCGCCTTTCCAAGCACTATCTGCTCGGCGCGATTGGAATACACATTGCTTGAGACGATGCATGCCGGTATCCGGTTGTCCGGGTTTAGCAGTTTGAGAGCGACCACTGAGCCCGTGTCGATGGGGAAGCCGTCGTAGGCCACCGTGCGCGCATGCAGGCCACGTGCCTCGCAAGCCTCCCTGTAGCACTCTGCGTACTCCTCATCCATGTGGAACTCGTATGGCATCGAGCCGAGGAAGTGGAAGTCGTCGTCGACGTGAGTGAATACCGGCTTAGGGTGGGCCTGTATCTGGTGCCCAACGATACTGGGCCAAGTGGTCGAGTAGATCAGCATCAGGTCCGCATCGCTCTCCTCGATGCGCTGGCGGCAGGTATCGAAGGCTTCTCGGAGCCTACTCCATCCCTCGTTCTGCTCCGGAGCAAGCAATGGTTGCGGATGCGGTGGGACGTACAGCCCGAGTACGATTTCAGGTTCCTCACTCATTCAATCACCTCAGAGTACCAACTGGCGCGTGGCTTCATTGGGATCCCAAACCGCAATTGCGTTACCTGTCCCAATAACAGATTGGTAGCCATAAATCTCCGCGGGGTAATCAGGCATGCCCATCGCAGCCATCATCCATGTCAGGCCACCGCCTTCTGCCTCGGCCATCGTCTGCTCGATCATCTCAGGTAGAATGTCGATGACCTCGCGCATCTCGCCCCGTCTCATCATATCGATGAGTTTCATGTCCCACACATACTGGCTGTGGTTGTAGATGTGCTCGCGACTCATGTCCTCAGGCAGCGGCGCCTCAGTCACGAAGTGCCTGTGCGATAGTGAGTGACTGGCTACCAATACGACTTTCTTACCGCTGGCTTCGATTGCCTTCATCGCGGCATCTCCCAATGCAGTGGCCTGCTCGTTCATCACCTCGTTCGAGTAGTAATGCGTCGAGCGATTGCTACTAATGGTCACTATCGGTTTGTCCCAATCAGGATTGAGCATGTGGCAGCTCACGATGGTGCCGTAGTCGACCCTGAAGTCTGGGTTTCGCATCATTTTGGTTATGATTCCGGCCTCGGCAGCAGCGTCGTGCATGGCCTCAGCCATCTCGACGTCGACTGTGATGTCGTGGTTGAATCTGAACAAGTTGGGGAAGATTGGGTCTACGCTGATGTTCTGGAAGCGCTCGAGTCCGAGGAAGTGAGTGCCCACGTAGGTCTGCCAGTGTGGAGTCAGGACGACTATGCAGTCGTAGTCGATTTCCTTTAGCTTCCTAGCCAACATATGGTAGCCCCAACGCAGAGTCTCCCAGCCACCCTCTGAGAACGGCTCGTTCTGCTCGGGATTCTCCGCATAAACGACATGTGGAGGGTGAGGTGCAAGGCATCCAAGCACGATTTCCCCCTTTGCCATGTTAACCTGAGATGAAGAAATCTAAAGAAAACCTTCCGGAGGAACTCGCAGCCTTCATGGGGGTGTGCAATAGCCGCATCGACATGAAGTGGGAGGAGGCACCGCTGTGGCCCGTAGCCGCGCCAAGTCTAGTCGGTTTCGCCTTCGCGTGCATACCTCACATCGTCGAAGGCGTGCCTAGACTGTTTGACTGGGATTTGGCCACTCCGTTTGTGGGACTAGTCGTCGCGAGCATGCTCCTGTATTTCGCTCCGGAGCCAGCAAGAGGAAGTACCGAGTTGATTGCAGGGGCGAACGTAGGGATGCTGCTGGCATTCCTACCTCAGCTTGCCTTCTACGTATGGTTTGTCCCAGTCATATTGTTCTGGATTTTTCAGTCGATGTATGTGTGGCAGCGTAACTTCCCAGCGTTTCGGGTCGGCACTTGGATTGGTTTGGGAGCAGTATCAGGCTTGTACATCGGCGGCCTGTTCGCCCACTTCATCCTCTGAACGACGCATTGCTTGTTCAATGACGAGTCCCGAGATGAGAAAGGCCGGCACGGACAACAGCATTGCACTCCAGATTAATTCGTCGTCTACATAGTCCATGGTGATGCGAAGCTCACCCACTCCTTCGGCTATTCCGGCTACTCTGCATAGAATTAGATGCGTGTCATAGATGGAGGGAGTCTCGACCTCGGTCACCCAAGACTCTCCGATATCTAGGACTACGCCCTGAAAGTCAGGATTGAGCGCTGAGTCGGCTACTATCGAATCCCAATCCACGTGCCCCTTGTCTGTGTGGGGGACGACGTGGCTGCGATCGACGATTACCACATACACCGGAGTTTCGCCGACATTGACAATTTCAACGCCAACTGGGTCCCACAGACTGTGGACCTCAATGGTGTCTATGTTTACGTCATCGGCGCCTATCCGCATGTTCGGGTTGCTCTCGTCGGTACCCACTCCGTCGACGGCTAGGTTTGCCATGGCAATCGTGCAGAGCAGCGCGAATACTGTGGCTGCGGCCAGCGAACGCTTCTCGGGAATCACTGATTTCCAACCATTCTCGGGCCGCGCGCGTATCCGCGGCTGCCATGCATGGACGAACATCGCACAGATTGCTGCGAGTAAGACTCCGGGAATAATATCCAGAATCCAATGGATGCCTAGGTACTGGATTGAGAAAAAGTAGATTACCAGATTTAGTTGGATGAAGAGGTCGAATTCTCTGTGCCGCCATTCCTTGATGCTGATTCCCAAATCCCTCACATGGAGTCGATTTAGGATTAGAAGTCCAACAGGCAGTCCGAAGTGCAAACTAGGCACTCCGTTATCCATTGGATCGTTATTTGTGACAAACTCGATGAACCAGTTATCGTGGTATAGGAGTGCGTCCATTCCAGGGATGTAAGA
>DAGM01000062.1:3931-5885 GCA_002495735.1 Euryarchaeota archaeon UBA54 | reverse complement strand
GAGGTAACTTCGACGTTGAAGAACAGGTAGAGAGGAACTGCGAGCAGATAGATTACCAGATAATTGAGGGCTGCTTTGTCAGCCATGACGTGGTCTCGAACTAGGATGAAATACATCGGCGAGAACCAGATGATGAACAGGTACACGAACAGGTAGTGGAACGACAGGACGTCGGTCAATAGGTTGCTTCGGAAGGCCTCCTGGGCCCACAGCGTGAAATCACCCTCAAGCCCGTGCACCCAATGAGTGTAGCCTCCGACCCTTGCCTTCATCGGCTCGTTGTGCTGGTCAATTAGGAATTTGTAGAGGTACATCACAACGTAGAGGGAGATGTGCCAGTGGTACCCCTTGGACCTAATCTCAGCTGGGAGTTCGGAGAGCGCTAGGCGCTTGTCAGGTTCGTCACGGGTCAGAAGATTGCGTAGTGGAATGGTCGAGAATAGTATAACCGCCATCATCGTGCCATAAGGCCCGATTGGCCACCACATGAGCCCTCCCGCGATGTGCAGTCCTGATGAACGTTGCACAGGCGCACGTGCGCGATTACTCCTCGGATTCGTGTGAGGTTAGGAGCGAGACCTCGTGGATTCCAGTTTCTACAACCCCAATCAATCCCAAAACCATCGCCCACTCAAACAGCGCCGCCATCGACATCTCAGTGATTGACAAGTCAGTGCATATCTGCACCATGTCGACATAAGTCTCGAATTCAAGCAGACCGGCTGAGATTCCTGTGTACTGCACTACGCTCAACACCATCAGACCTAAGCACAGACCTGTGAATGCGGCCCTGTTCCTGCGCGGCACATACACTTCTTGGAAACAAGCGTCGAAAGCTGCCATTTCCCTGGCCATAATAGTGGCGAGAATAGCCCAGATGAGGGAGCTGCCGAAGATTACGCGTGCCTGCAGCAGATGTAGTGCCAACTGCTCGTCCCATGGTGTGTATGCTATCCAGACGATGAACAGACCGGAGATAATCCCGAAGATGGCAGAGAAGGTGTTGAGTGATCTAAGTCGGGCTCCGGTGGGATTGGACGATATCCAGTCAGACCTGAGGCGAAACAACTGCCAGGCCAGCAGCGTCAGCAGTAGACCTGAGACGGTGAAGCCAATTGTGAACGGTACTCCAGAGACCGGGTGGGTGTCAGTGTCAGAGATGAAGGGCATGAAGTGGTCGCAGCCTTCAGAGACCCACAACGCGTAGCACACCGCGAGCGTCGCCAATTGGGCCGCTATACAAGCCCGTATGGTCTTGCGAACCGTACCAGCCTGAAGCAACCACTGCATACCACTGCGACGAGGTCGTTCGCTTCAATGGACTCCCCTAACGATGAAGTCGTATGGCCCTCATGATGAGACATGGACGGGCACGAACAGTGGTTGTCGGAATGCGAGAGGATGGGTTACAAGCCAGAGGCCAGGCTGTACGCCGAGGGCACCCGTACCTCTCAAGACGCGGCCGACCAACTCGGCTGCGACGTCGCTCACATTGCAAAATCGATAGTCTTCGCGGGCGAAGGTGGAGCTGTGGTCGTCATCACCTCAGGAGCCAATCGCGTTGACCGTAAGCGCAAGCTGAAGCGGGCGCTTGGGTACAAACCCAGTATGGCCACGCCTGAGTATGTCCTCGAAGCGACGGGGTACCAAATTGGTGGGGTGCCTCCCTTCGGCCACTCCAAGCCTGTCACGGTGATAATGGACGAAGATCTGATGGAGTACGACCTAGTTTGGGGTGCAGGTGGGACAGCCCAGACCGTGTTTCCCATCACACCTGAAAATCTCCTTTCCCTGTCAGGAGCGACAGTAGCAAACGTGAAGCAGTGATGAGATGGCAATAGAGTCGCTGATTCGTACTGCGGCGGACCTACGTGACGATGTCAATCCGATTGGACGGAGGCTTGTATCTGAGGGCAGTGTCGATGTCTGCTACAATCCTCTGGACTACGCATGG
>DAGM01000062.1:0-3551 GCA_002495735.1 Euryarchaeota archaeon UBA54 | reverse complement strand
TCCTCGGGATGAATCCCGGTCCGCATGGAATGGGCCAAATGGGGATTCCTTTCGCTGCGACCTCTATGGTTCGCGATCTGCTGGGCATCACTGGCATTCCAGTGGATCAGCCCGAGATGGCTGATCCAAGGCGTCCCGTCGTCGGTCTTGAGTACCCTCGTGAGGAGGTATCGGGCACCCGTCTGTGGGGCCTATTGTCTGAGCACTACGGCAATGCTGAAGCCATAGCCAGCAATGTCTTCCTCGTCAACCACTGCCCGCTGATGCTATTCTCCGGCTCACGCGCTACCAACATCACTCCCGACAAGATCGCGGGGCCCACTGCACGGACCCTACTCGAGCGCTGCGACGAACATCTACGCGAAGTTGTGACAGTCCTCGATGCCGAGCGAGTCATAGGGGTTGGCAAGTTCGCAGAATCTCGAGCGGGGGCTGCGCTGGAGGACTACTCTGTCAAGGTACTAGGCTGTTGGCACCCTTCTCCTGCTTCGCCGCTGGCTAATCGCAACGGTGGTGCGGACTGGCGCGCCAATGTCAGAGCAGTGCTGCCTTGAACGTCTGAAAGATAGTTCCCTTGTGACTAGTAAAATATTAAGTCAACAGATGTTCTGTCCTGAAGTATGTCTGCGATGACCACACCCGAATACCTGATTTCGAATGTCGAGAAATACGCCAACGAGAACGCGATATCCTGGATGGACGGTTCCGGGAACTGGATCAGCATGACCTGGTCAGAATTCTACGACACCACGATGGGAGTTGCCAAGTCCCTGGTTGCGATGGGATTCGAGGCCGGGGACAAACTGAGTATTTACTCCTACAACCGCATGGAGTGGTATGCTGCCTACGCTGCTGCCAACATGTGCAACGGAGCCGCGGTCGGTGTCTATCACACATGCTCTCCCGAAGAAGTCGAATGGGTGGTCGGAAACTCAGACTCCAAGGTGGTCTTCGTGGGGACGAATCCCATGGATCGAGGAGACCCAAGCAAGATGTGTACTCACAGGCTGCAAGCCACCATGGGTTCGCTAGAAAAGGTCGAGGCAGTGGTATCAATGGCCGGGATGGATGCAATCAACCACCCCAACGCGATGTCTTGGTCTGACTTCATGGCCAGAGGGGCGGAAACTCCTGATTCGGCGGTAAAGGACAGGATAGCGAGCATCAAGCCGTCCGATACCGCCGCGCTAATCTACACATCTGGCACCACTGGGAATCCGAAGGGAGTTGTTCTAACTCACGACAACTTCGATTTCGAAATCGATGAGGTCCACAAGATCACTCGCTTTAACCAAGGTGACGGGTACGTGTCATGGCTGCCCTGCGCCCACGTGTTCGGTCAGCTAGCTGACAACCTCCTCTGGATTCGTGACGCCATGCACATGAGAGTGGTGGATAATCCGCTGCACGCGATTGACTACTGCAAGGAGGTTCAGCCGCACCTGTTCATAGGAGTTCCTAGAATCTATGAGAAGGTCTACTCTAACCTCGTGGCCGGACTGGGCAGCAAGATCGGACTCCTCAAGATACCCGTGCTTGGTGGCATCATCAAGAAGAAGGCTACGGCTAAGATTGGCTTCTCCAATGTGACGTACGCTATCACCGGGGCGGCCCCAATCAATCCCGACATACTGGAGTTGTTCCATACTCTTGGCATACCCCTCTTTGAGGGGTATGGAATGACAGAAACGACGGCAGGAGCAACGCTGAACTATGGGGGCCACAACAAGATTGGTAGTGTTGGGAAGCCCTTGGAGGGTTCTGGCCTGAGAATTGCCGACCCCAATGAGAAGGGAGATGGAGAGATTCAGTTCAACGGCCGACATGTCATGGCTGGGTATTACAGGAACTCCGAGGCCACCGCTGAGACGATGACCGAGGATGGCTGGCTCAAGTCTGGCGACCTGGGGCGTATTGACTCCGACGGGTACGTCTACGTGACTGGTCGTATCAAGGAGATCTACGTCTCCTCGGCTGGAAAGAACATCGCACCTCTAGTCATTGAGGAGACGATGAAGAGTATTCCGATGATTTCACAGTGCATGCTCATTGGCGATAATCGCAAGTTCTGCAGCGCCCTGTTCACATTAGATGTCGGAGCGATACTGCGTGACGTGCATGGCCTAGACGGAGCTACCGAGGTCCCAAAGGACCCTGATGAACAACTGGCCAAGTTAGCCGAGTTGGGCCACGATCTATCCGAGTATACTGCCGTAGGGAGCGATGCGCACAGGCAACTCGTGGATGAGGTGGCCGAATTGAACCAGAAGTTCAGCAGCCCAGAGCAGGTCAAGAAGTTCACAGTGCTGCCTCGCGATCTCAATGTGGACCAGGGTGAGCTCACGCCGACCCTGAAGATTCGCAGGAAGCAGATTCGCGAGAACTGGGCGGCTGAAATTGAAGCCATGTACGCCTGAACTCCACAGCGGGTGATTACTTGACACCAGAGGCTTGGGCCGCTCTGGCCACCGTGTTCGTACTCGGTGCGATGAGTCCTGGTCCCAGCCTTGCAGTGGTGCTCAGGAACACCATGGTCGGAGGTCGGCGCCAAGGGGTGATGACTGGTATCGGGCACGGTATCGGCTTCGGCATCTACGCCTTCCTCGCTGCTGCCGGAATCGCCACGGCGCTCACCCTACACGAGTCCACCGAGACGATACTGAAGTGGGGTGGAATCGCTCTGCTGTTGTGGCTCGGTGTCAATTTCCTGAAGGCATCTAAGGGAGACCCGTATGAATCACCCGGAGACGATGAGCACGGCCCTATGGGCCGTGCAGGGTTTGCCCAGGGCTTCGCAATAGCTCTGCTCAATCCCAAGATACTCGCTTGGATGATGGCCCTATACACACCGTTCATCGAAGCCGATATCAGTATCGATACCCTGTTTGGAATGGGGCTACTGGGAATGGCCATCGACGGCACCTGGTATGTTACTGTGGCAACAGTTCTGACGAGAGGAGACGGGGTCACGAAGCTGCGTGGCCAAGCGCGTAGGATAGATGCGACGATGGGAGTTTTGATGTTCGTGTTTGCCGCACTGATCTATAACGGAGTCCTGTGATCAGCGAATCACAAAAGGCAAGTGGAACAGCATCTCAAGCACAATGGAGAGGGCATTGGCCTCTCTGTGGGCGTCGTCGCCGCTCTCAGGAGGGGAAATCCTCTGTAATTCTCCGGCGTCGAACCAGAATGAGGTGCAGGTTGGACATCCATCTAACTCAATTGGATCCATCTCTGTGCCGTCGAGCCGTGTAAACACGATTTCGCGCACGCGCATGTGCGAGTCACACAGAGGGCAGTCGAGGTCGACCTCGCCCCCTTCCTGCTCGAAGGAGATGTGCATCTGATTCATTTTATCCTGCGAGATTGTCGACATTGCGGCGTCCGCGTTTAGTAGCATGCCCGAGCACTTGTCGCAGTGGTGGATGCCGTGACGCGAGAAGGTCGAACGGTCCGCATCCTCAGGAGAAACCAGTGTGGAGCCGTCCCTAGGACAGTAGTAACTCATTGCACCTAAGAGGGAGTATGGGGTCTTGAACCCTGACCCGGAC
>DAGM01000039.1:1005-6992 GCA_002495735.1 Euryarchaeota archaeon UBA54 | reverse complement strand
GCTATCATAGCAGTGACTCTGTACGGCTCAGTAGGCGGATCGGAAGCGGACTGATTACTCGGTGGAGTCCGGTGGCGCAACCTTCGCCATGTTCACTGTATACTCAATGTAAGAGATGGTTAGCCTGACCTCCTCACCGTCCTCGCAGTCGCACACTGTGCCCCAGATTGTGTAGACATCTACGCTAACGTCGATACGCCATTCCCCTGTACCAATTCCGTTGTATTGCTCCCACAGTGCGAGTGCCTCCTCTTGCGTGCCTTCGAAACCAGTTATGTTGGGGAGGTCAAGTGTGTACTGATACCAGATCTTGTCCCACGGCTCTGTTTTATCGGCATCACAGTCCTGACTCATGGCATCGGTGTTCGACAGCGAGTACTGGTTCGACTTGTTGACTGAGGAATCGTAGACCTCCACCGTAACCTTGTCGCATCCCACTATGCCTCCTGGCTGCTCGTCCTCCTCTCCCCAGTAGGCCCCGATATAGACGCTAGATATGTTACGTGGCAGTGGAATGCTCAGGACCACATTCTCGGTGGCGTCGTCATTCACGAAAAAGGACTGGATATCGGTCTGGTTTCGCTCCTCGTGGGTAAACACCCACACATTCACTTCGGGTTCGGCCTCCTTGTCCGGCATGACCATGTCGAGGACAGCCGGCCCGGCTACTACAACTGCTGCAACCAGCATAGCTACACCGAGCACCGCTGCGATGACTACACGGTTCCTAAGGGCGACTTCCGTGAGTGAGGCCACCAGTTCAGATGCGTCGAATCCTGAATCTCCCTCATCCCAGTCATCTTCGTCCCATTTCTCATCTCCCTCATATTCAAGCAGACGATCGTACAACTTCTCCTTGTCCCCAGTGTTCGAGAGTCCGAGCTCCTTGAGCTCGACCTTGAGCTCGGCTACAGTCCACTCGTCTATGGGTTCCACACTCTGAGATGGTGGTGGTACGAATGGAACTTTTGTCTGCTAGATACTCTCTCACAGGCCTTTGTACTGCCTTGCAGCAGCCCGATTGAGGTGTACAGGGCGAGAGATAAAAGCGAGGGGATGGGATGCACTCAGCGAGAACCTGTCGTCCCTGTACGGAGGCCCATCGGAGCCGGCAATAAATAATCGTTGTGAGAAACTGCCGCAATTTTGGGTAAAACGATGTATTGCAAGCCTGTTAATGTACAGTGAGCACTTCCGGGCCGCCTTCGGTAATGAGCACCGTGTGTTCGAACTGTCCGACGTCTCCTCCATCTGCATCGCGCAACGCGGCGTAAATCTCTAAGAAACGAATAGAAGTGAGTTTCTTGATCAATGCGTCCCACTTTCGACGGAGCGCTTCTGCTTCCTCCTCGGGAAACGGCCTCTCCAGCAGCGGATAGGCCCACCTTTCTGCGAAAGGGAGGGTGTTGTAACGTTCCTCGATGTATCTAGCCATGGTCGCACCGAGCGGCTTGACCTTGCCCTTGGCCAACGCCTTGCGAATCTTGGTATCACCAGTAACCCTCAGGATGTTTGACGAATTGGATGGAGGAACGTTTTCCACCATCCCCGATCCACCAGTCGTGTTGAAGGGCTCGACGGCGTATATCCCACCGATTTCGGGAGAGCCCTTGAATCCAGAGTTTTTGGAACCGCAGGCGTACGATGGAATCGAAGTCCCGGCGTGCAGGTTCCAACGCTCCAACTGGTGCCCACAGAGGTTACGTATCGGCTCGAAGCCAGCATCCTTTGCAACCTGCCCGGCGGCAGCGCCGATCTTGTGCCAGGGAGTGCCGGGATGCATCTTCTCGATGGCGGCATCGCGCGCCTCCTCGGCTGCACGAATCTGTTCGGTGTGGTTGCCACCCCCACCTACTTCGACAGTCAGGGCATTGTCGGCGACGGCGCCATTGATGTGTACTCCAACATCGAGTTTCACCAAGTCGCCCTTCTCAAAAATCATCTCGCCCTCGAACCCCTCGGGCGGATTCAACAGGCTGTTAGTCGTGTAGTGCGCAGCCATGTCATTGACTGAGATGGTGACCGGAAACGCGGCATGGCCACCATGCCTCCTGATGAAGCGCTCTGCGGAATCAATGACATCGTTCCAGTGCTTTCCAGCGATAATCTCTCCCTTGATTCCGTCCAAGGTCCTTCGTGCGACGTGACCGGCGTCCCGCCACTGCTTCAGGTCCTCTTCCTCAACCATGATCTGACCTCTAATTCGCTAACTAACCCTTCTCTGAGAACCTCGATATCCCTTGACTCGGTTGAATCATAGACTGAATACCACACTATCAATGTACTGGGGCTTCCGCTCGGACAAAATCCAGACACGCACCCGATAGTATCACCGTCGTCTGAAAGGAGTCGTGCAGCTTCGTCGCAATCAGTTACGGGGTACTCGCCACTCCTGTTTGCGCTGGTCGCTGTCAGTGGACCGGTTGCTTCCAGCAGACGCTTGGCGAGCGGGTGAGCCACCACTCGGATGGCGACGCTGTCGCCACCGAGTCGGGAATCCAGTGTATTGTGGGCCCTGAGAATCACTGTCAGTGAGCCCTCGGGGAAGTTACCGAGTAGCTCCCCGACTCCATCGGGAACCTCGACAAGCGTTTCGGCCTGAGTCAGACTAGCGACACCGATGCTTACAGGCACGTCAGACGCCCGCCCCTTCAATCGATACAACTGGTCGAGGCAGGTGGGTTCTGGCAGGCAGCCGAGAGCAGGCTGAGTGGTAGTTGGATAGACGATACAGTCTCCTGCGAGCACGCGCCGCACCGCTTCTTCCATACTCTCTCCTATCTGATGTGTTGCCTGCTCGCTGGCGGCAGCGAGTCTGCGTGCACCACGATTGAACAGACGATTAGGTCGATGTTGGACTGATGCGTGTGTCGTTGCGATATCCTAGCCAGATCGTAGGCTCCGAAGTACAAGTTCAGTACAGGTATGAGGTAGAGCAGCTTGCGCAGGGCCCGCGCATCCCACATCTGACTAGTCATGCCTGAACCGTCCTCGGCTACCACCGCGAGACCGAGCATGCGCTGACCCAGAGAACGTGAGTAGGCGACGCCAGTAAGCCTCCAGTATAGCCAGTGGGCCGCCAGCACCACGAAGGCCTGAGCGAGAGCGTAGTGGAAGTCCGCGGAGGACCACAGTGTAAGGTTCCAGGCATCGATGATTCTTCCTCCTGTGACAACCATCAGTATCGTCGTTACTATCACTACATCCACGGTGAAAGATGCAGTCCTTCTGACCCCTGAAGCCAGAATTGCACCGTCCGGCACCGACCAGTGACCCTGTTCGGAGGAGACAATCTGCTGGGCCAGCGTACCGCTACCGGAATTCATCTGTATTGGCGAGTCATGGTCCGACATAGGCACCCTCAGGCCATTCCGAGCAAGTGCCATGCCTCAAGGTTGCGACTCCGCACGTGTTCCAGCCAGGCCGCCCAATCTTCGTCGTAGCGCAGTGTTTCAGGGTCCCCGATGACGATAAGTCCGCGCTTGGCTCGAGTCAGGGCGACATTGAGCCGTCGAGAGTCTGAGAGGAAGCCGACGTTGCCCTGGCTGTTTGACCGCACGCACGAAAACAGGATGACTTCTTTTTCCCGGCCCTGGTAACCGTCCACGGTACGGACCTCGACCTCGTCGTATCTGGTGGGAACACTATCTCGAATTGCCCTGACTTGGCCGGCGTAAGGCGTGATGATGCCGATATCATCCTGTCTGAGCTCGCCACCGTTCATCAACCCCTCAAGCAGTTGAGCCACCCAGGAAGCCTCAGTCGGATTCTCCTTCGAGGTGCCGTCGGGGGATCTGACCTCCCCTCCCTTGATTGGCAGGAAAGCTATCGGACATTCCCAGTCTGGCCACAACAGTCCTGCAGGGGTGATTCTGTCTGAGGCCTCGACACCGTCCTCAAGCCTACCATTGTAGAAACGCTCGTTTGGAAACGCGGAGATTGCTGGGTGCATCCTGTATTGAATGCGCAGTAGATGGGGGCTGATTCCGACCTCCACCATACGCTCGAATAGCGAGCGACTTAACCCTCCATTTTTCGCGCGCTGAGAGATGACAGTAGGGGGAAGCTGCCGATGGTCTCCAACCAGCACAATCTGACGTGCTCCGCGGACCAGCGGCACCAATGCGGCGGGTTCGGTGGCTTGCGTGGCCTCGTCTATGAGGACTCGCGAGAATCTTCGACCATCAAGGAGCTCGTGACCCGAGCCGATACAGGTGCAGCACAACACCTGCGCACGATCTAGAATGTCATCACGCATCTGCGACTCTATCTTGCGGACCTCCTTCCATCCTCTGCTAATATCACGATGTGTCAAACCCTTTTCCTTACCTTTCATCCCCTTGACACGGCGAGAGAGTTTCTCATTAGACTCAAGCAAGTGATCGAGGTCGCGACGAAGTGGATGCTCCTCCATCTGGGCATCCATGGTGGCCTCGCGCAGGCTCTCCCGCACTTTGACTGGCTGTCCTAGACGAACGGTTCGTACACCGAGAGAGAGCAGTCCCTCCAGTAGATTGTCCACAGCTACGTTGGAGTCAGCAACAGCCAGAATGGTCCCGATGTCCTGCTTGGCCCATGCCTCGAGTATCCGAACTGCGGTGTGGGTCTTACCTGTCCCAGGCGGCCCCTGTATCAGAGTCATGCGACTGTCCATAGCCGCCTGAGCGGCTTCGTGCTGCACCTTGTTCAGATCGGAAGCCAGAGAGACAGGGCGCGCCCGGGCGCCTCCGAGTTGAGGGGCCAGTGAGGCAGTGCCGGCCGGGTCGTGGACCCCCCCGAGCAGGAGGTCTCGCAGTGGAGCACCACCGTCCTCCTCAAATAACGAGTTCAGAGCGTCACGCATCCTGTCGTGCGCAATTCTGTTGGCCCCCCTATCTATCCTCCAGGTATCCTTTCGCAGGTCGGTTGGGGGCTCCGGGAGAACGATGCGGATGAAGTGTCTGGAACGGTTGCTGACTATTGCGTCGACAGGCTTCTCAGAGAGTGGATTCCGACGACTTAGCATGACTATGTCACCCTGCCTGAAGCGATGCATTCCGAAGGCCTGCCGATCTCGTCGCTGCAGTTTGACGATACGCTGACCGAACAGCCAGCCATCGGTTTTCGCCACTAGGTCGAACAGGGCAATACCGTTTGCAGCGAGCCTGCTGTCAGTCCAATCTAGCAACCTCTTTTCTGTAATCGATAACTCGTCCTCCAATTCCCATCCTATCAGATTCAGATAGGCTTCATGATGGTCCTGACTACGATTGAAGCGCGCAGGCAACTCCTCAGACTCGTCTGTCACACCCCTGCGGCACACACTCCATCACATCACGATTCCCTAGATTTTCCTATCCATCGTCTGTGACAGTGAGCGACCAACTTCGGGTGAAGATTATACGGAACGTTTCAGCGAGATTGGCCATCCAAGGGGGGGTTCAGGGTGTTCGACCGATTCAAATCATGGCGAAAGCGAGAGGATGAGGGGGTTGAGTGTCCGCTTTGCCAGCAGCGCAACCATGAGGACGCTGAGTCCTGCTCACGTTGCTTCTATCAGTTGCAAAAACCCTCTCACCAACAGGATGCGTCAGTGGGTGACAAGATCGCCACCGACCTCTTCGACGAGCTTCTAGAGGAAATCGACGAAGGTGATGACGGCGAAATCATCGATTGGAGTAATGCGGCCTTTACTATGGATGAGGTTACCATAGATGTCAAGCAGTATGGTAAGGACGATTCAGTGGTCACGAAGCAGAAGCCCAGCTTCGCTCTCACCGATATGCATGATCCTAGCGACGCCGATGAGGAGGAATACGAACTCAAGCCCGAGGACGCCCCCGAGTTCGTCACCAAGTTTGAGGTCCCAGAGGTCGAGGCCGAACCACTTGAGGTCATCGAGGCCCAGCAGATAGAGTTGATTCAGCCGACCGCGGAAGCTCCTGAGAATGTTGAGGTCATCTCCGCAAGTGAGGTGCCCGACACTAACGGAGTTACGCCAGAGTATG
>DAGM01000039.1:0-638 GCA_002495735.1 Euryarchaeota archaeon UBA54 | reverse complement strand
CCCTCTCTGATTTTACAGTCGACCAGTTGAAGGCGATGGCCAGTGAGCGTGGCCTTTCGGGCTACTCCAAGCTCAAGAAATCTGAAATCATAACACTACTAGAGACCGAGCCCGAGCCCGAGGTAGAGCCCGAGCCCGAGGTCGAAATCCCACCCCCTCCAACTGACTTACCGACTCCTCCGAGTCCTCCTACACTACCGTCTCCACCCGAGGTCGAAGAGGACCAGGAGCCGATGCCTATCCCTCCTCCTCCTATTATCCCCTCAATCCCAAAGATTCCAGAGCCCACAGAGACTCCGAATTATTGGCCGTGGTCACAGCAGGAGAAATGGTCAGACCGCAAAGTTGCCGGGCAGGTGAAGGCTGCGATGGAGGCGGCCCGCTCGAGGGATATAGCACAGGCTACTGTGCTCATCGACGAGGTCGGCCCGCACCTCGGCAATCGCTCCAAACTGATCTACCCAATTGGCGCCCTGCTCCAGCGTATAGGGCGCGGCAAAGCCGTCGACAATATGCTCACATCTTCTCTAACCGCACTGCCGAACGACCCCAATGTGGCCACTGCCAAGGCAAAATTGCGGCCCTGAGGCGTCCGTAGCCCTGATTGGTCATGACTCAGCCGCGAGGGGTGTGTTGAG
>DAGM01000020.1:7861-8921 GCA_002495735.1 Euryarchaeota archaeon UBA54 | reverse complement strand
CGGAGAAAGTTGCAGGTTACCTCTGCCAATCAGGAAACCTTGGCCGCCCATAGGGGAAAGCAGTAGTGTAATCGGTCCTGTGTGTGATGATAGAATCTTCAGCAGACCTGCTTCATCTAGGTCGGTCCCGATCTGTTCTGTGCCCCTGGTAGCATCGATACCGAGATTGGTCAACTCAAAGCCGTTCATCTCTCCGATGGCCCGCAATGTCCCTCCTGAGCCCCAGATGACGAGTCTCTCGTCATTGATGATGAGTTCTCCAATGTGATCGGCCAGCCCCTCTGTAGTATCCTCCTCGCCGGTAGTCTCGATGCGTTGCTTGGAACCTTGCATCCAGCGCGGGCTGGCGGGTGTCATCGCCTCGGCGTACAACTGCACTACCCACTCACCCTTCCGATAGCGCTCCTCGTCGAGATCCAGCACCTCAGTACTAGCCAGCAGCAAATCGTCGTTGAGCCATGCAGAAAGTACCTCTGCAGCGGCCCTCGGAGAGGCGGCAAAGCAGCCGGAGTGCATCTTGACTCCAGTCGGGACTCCGATTACGGGAGTCTTCGAATGACCGGTTGACTCCAATGCGGCGACGATGTCGCGTGTGGTGCCATCGCCACCAGCGTAGACCAGCAGGTCGATGCCACCCTCGAGTAGAGTCATCACCGCTGCAGTGGTGTCGGACGCGGAAGTTCCACCTGAAGCCGAGTGAACTATGCTGATAGAGCCGATTTTGGCTCCCTCGGGGAGCCAATCGGTGCCCATACTGCCCTCACTAGTTAGCCACTCGATGTCATCGAAGTTGGCTCTGTGGAGCTTTGAGAAGTGCTCAAGCATCAGGGTCAGTCGGGGTCCCGAGCGGTCCTCTGCCCCCATGGATCGCGCCAACTCTGCCTGACCGTCTGAGCCCTTCAGACCCAGCCTGCCGCCGAGGCCGGCGTCAGGATTAGCCAACAGCCCAAGACGCACCATGGGCATGCCAAAGGGCGCGTGTTCTTATCGCTTCACGCTTCCGCGCCAGACTCATGAGGGTCGTAGTGGCGCTTGGAGGCAATGCACTTCTGAAGCGCGG
>DAGM01000020.1:0-7475 GCA_002495735.1 Euryarchaeota archaeon UBA54 | reverse complement strand
ACACGACTACCAGCTTGTCATCTCCCACGGCAACGGCCCACAAGTCGGGCTGTTGTCATTGCAGTCGGCGGCCTACGAGGAAGTCGAGGAGTACCCGCTCGACATCCTAGGAGCCCAAACCGAGGGGATGATTGGCTACATGATCGAACAAGAACTCGGCAACCTGCTTCCGATGGAAGAGCCGTTGGCGACAATCCTGACCATGGTTGAGGTCGATCCCGAGGATCCTGCCTTCGACAACCCGACCAAGCCGATAGGTCCGGTTTACAGCGAGCAGGAGGCTAAGACGCTGGCCGAACAGAAGGGGTGGAGCGTTGCTCCTGACGGCGAGTATTGGAGGAGAGTGGTGGCATCCCCTGAGCCTCAGAGAATCTTCGAGATGAGGCCGATTCACTGGCTGCTCGAGAATGGCGCCACCGTAATCTGCGCTGGCGGTGGAGGCATACCGACTGTGTACAAACCGGACGGGACACTCGAGGGTGTCGAGGTGGTGGTTGACAAGGATAGAGCCAGCGCGCTGCTCGCCTTCGAGCTCGATGCGGGTCTGCTCATCCTCGCTACTGACACCGATGGCGTCTACCTCGACTGGGGGACCGAAGATGCTCGCAGACTCGAGAGAGTCACGCCTGAGCAGATAGAGCAGTACGAGTTTGAAGAGGGCTCGATGGGGCCCAAGGTGGAGGCGGCATGCGACTTCGTACGTCGCTCAGGTGGCAGAGCGGTGATAGGGGCCCTCACGGACATGCAGGGCATGGTCGCTGGCACCGCTGGTACCCAATTCGTACTCGAATGATTCAGGCCTACGGCCTGTTTTTCGCGATTGGCTTCATATCCGATGTGCCTCGCCAACGCGCTGAGGGCACCTTAGATGGCGATGATTTCGGTTGATGTCGGCGCCGCTGGCATCCATGAGTACACTTCGGGAATCACAGTCGGCGAGGTCATCGTGAATGTCCACGGCAAGAAGTCCGGTGCCGTCGCCGCCCTAGTCGACGGCAGCGAGCGGGATTTCTCGCACATCCTCGATTCCAATTGTGGCGTCGGGGTCATCGCCGGGGACTCCGAGGAGGGCCTGTACATCCTGCGCCACTCTTGCGCGCACTTGCTAGCCCAGGCCGTGACTGAACTGTTCCCCGATGCCAAGCCGACCATCGGCCCGCCGATTGAGACTGGCTTCTACTACGACTTCCACATGGACCCGATTGGTGACGAGGAACTCAGGGCGATTGAGAAGAAGATGAGTCAACACGTTCGAGCCAACCATGCAATCATCCGCGAGGATCACGGCAACGACGTGTTGCGTGAGATGTTCGCATCGAACCCGTTCAAACTTGAGATAATGGATGACAAGATTGGTCACGACGTAGGTTCGTCTGCTTACCGTCAGGGTGACTTCGTCGATTTGTGCCGTGGCCCGCACGTACCCAGCACCTCGCATCTGCGCTGGTTCAGGTTGTCCAGCACCAGCCAAGCCTACTGGAGGGCTGACAGTAAGCGCGAGTCCCTCGTTCGGATCTACGGTATGTGTTATCCGAGTAAAGAGGCGCTGCAGGAGAGGGTGCGCCAACTGGAAGAGGCGGCCAAGCGCGACCACAAGAAAATCGGCAAGGAAATGGAGCTCTATATGATTGACGAACTCATCGGCAAAGGGCTACCGGTGTGGTTACCGAACGGTGAGACCATCAAGTCTGAGATTGAGCGGTTCGCGGTCGAGACTGAGGAAGCCTATGGCTACGTCAGAGTTACTACCCCGGTTCTCGCCAAGCAACAACTGTTTGAGGCCAGCGGGCACCTGCCGCACTACGCCGACTCGATGTACCCTCCAATGGAGATGGACGACGGGACATACTACCTGAAGGCGATGAATTGCCCGATGCACCATCTCGTGTACAGCAACAAGAAACGTTCCTACCGCGATTTGCCCTTGCGCATCGCCGAGTACGGTACTGTCTACCGAAACGAACTCTCTGGAACTCTCACCGGGCTACTGCGCGTCAGGATGCTGTCGATGAACGATGCCCACATCTACTGCACCCTCGACCAGGTAGCGCAAGAATTCGCTGACAATATCAGAATGGTGCAAGACTACTATGCTGCCTTCGGCTTCGAGAGTTACCACTTCCGGCTCTCTCTTTGGGACCCTGCTAACTCTGAGAAGTACATCGACCAGCCCGAGAACTGGGCTGCCACCGAGAATTATCTCAGGAACATACTGGACAGCCTCGGCGTTCCATACGTCGAAGCAGTCGACGAGGCTGCATTCTATGGTCCCAAGGTCGATATCCAATTTACTACCTTGATAGGTCGCGAGGAATCGATGTCAACCATTCAGCTCGATTTCGCTGCTAAGGAGAGGTTCGCCCTGACCTACAAGGACGAGACCGGTGCGGAGAACGGCGAGGTCTTCGTCATCCACCGCGCACCGCTGTCGACGCACGAGAGGTTTGTCGCCTTCCTGACCGAGCACTGGGCAGGGAATTTTCCGACCTGGCTCTCTCCAGTTCAAGTCCAGGTCATTACCATCTCCGAGAAGCACAAGGAGCACGCTGCTAGAGTGTATGATGCCCTGCACGAGGCAGGGGTCAGAGTCCGCATCGACGACTCGGACAGCACCATTGGCAAAAAGATCCGTGTGCACCGGACGCTGCGTCCGGCCTACATGGTAATCATCGGCGACGAAGAGTCGGCCAACGGAACTGTCTCCATCCGGGGGCGTAACAACAACCAGCGCAACGGGGTCGTGTTGGACGAGTTCGTAGCGGAGATTTTCGCCGAGATAACCAATCGCAGCACTGAACTCGGCATCGTGCCTCCGAAGTGAGGGGCCGTCATGATCGTGAACATCGCCGGCTACCGCTTCGTCAATCTACCTGACAGAGACGAACTCCGCGAACCGATGCTGGAGCGCTGTCTTGAACTGGGGCTCAAGGGAACTGTCCTTCTGAGCCCCAACGGAATCAACTTCTTCCTCGCGGGCACCCAGGAAGCCACCGACTCTTTTCTACAGCACCTCGAGTTCGATGCTCGCTTCGTAGGCATCCCAACTAAGGTCAGTCACACGGACTACCAACCATTCCGCAGGATGCTTGTCAAACGCAAGCAAGAGATAATTGCTCTCGGAAGGGATGACATCAGGCCAGCAGAGTTCACCGGTCCGCACATATCGCCCATGGAGTTCAAGCAGATGCTAGATGAGGACGAGGATGTCGTGGTGCTCGACACTCGGAACGACTACGAGACCAGAGTAGGCACATTCGATGGCGCGATAGATCTCGACATACCCTCGTTCAGAGATTTCCCTGATGCAATAGGGTCCTTGCCTGATGAGTACAAGTCGAAGACGCTGGTGATGTATTGCACCGGAGGTATTCGTTGTGAGAAGGCATCCGCTGTCATGCTCAAAGCCGGGTTCGAGGATGTCAGGCAGCTCGAGGGTGGGATTCTCGGGTACTTAGAGGAATGCGGCGGCTCCCATTGGAGTGGTGACTGCTTCGTGTTCGACCAGAGGGTTGCTCTGGACCATCAACTCATGGAGACGGAGATAGTGATGTGCTTCAGGTGCCGGGAGCCTCTTTCCTATGAAGAGCAGAATTCAGAGCGGTATGTAATCAATCAGTACTGCCCATACTGCTTTGAGAGTGGACGTTAGACTCGGCGGTTCTGCGACTCAAGCATCTCACTGGCGGCCCCTAGGGCTTTGTGACAAGAGTCGATGTCACCCTGCTCCAAGGCGATAGATGCTTCAGATACTGTCTTCTCAGCAGCCATCCTGCTCGGGTCAGTCGGACCTATCCCAGCGGAGTCGAGTCTTCGGCGCAGGGCCTTCCACTCCTCGTCGACGAAACGAACGAGTTCTGTCGCCTCTGACACCTTGTGCTCATGAGACTGCAGGTCCGAAGTCAGGAGATTCATTACCTGTGAGGCATCCTGCCACTCACCAGCATCTGCCATCGCTGCAACCTGTTTGAGCCTAGCCTCCCACTCAGATTTTTTCGCGGCAGGTAACCTAGCCTCAATCTGCTTACTCTGGCGTAGTGCCCGCTGCACCTCCTGCATCGCATCAGAGGTTGCTCGCACATCCCTCAGAACACTGTCAGCAAGACCCTTTGCAAGAGCAGGATCACCCGAATCCATAGCCTTGCGAGCCTGCTCCAATCGGTCCTTCGTGACTATTTGGATGTCGCCCTCGGCCGCCGCCACCGCGTGCTCGGCATCGCTCATCGACTTGACTGCGGCCTCCCCGGAAGAGCCGAGGCTCTCGAGATGTTCGGGAATCGATGAGGCGATGTGCAGAGCCTCTTTGGGCTCCTCTGCCTGCAACGCCTCCTCGGCCGATCTGAGTATTTCTCTCACTGCATCGGCCTGATGGCCAATGTGGTCTCCTATCGCAGCCACTGACTCGGCGATCGCGTCTGCTGCCCTCTGCCAGTACTCCTCAATCACCGCAGCCTTCTCCTTAGCGCGCCGGTACAATAACTCGGCCTCACGAGGTGAACCCATCTTGGCCTCCATATCGCCGGCCTCGAAGGCCTTCCTCGGACCGAGTGCGTCGAGAGTGACCTCTTCGGCACGCTTCACGGACTTGAGGGCATCAGAGCGTATGGCATCAAGATCGATTGCGACTGCCTGAGTTCGTTCCATCTCGATCTCTGCCTGCGCAATCAGATCCATTCCCCTAGAGGGGTCCTTCCAGCCCTCCTCTCGGGCCGTCTTGAGTAACGAGGCCGACTGTTCGAGGCCCGAGCCTCCTTCCCGGAGAGAGAGAATCCGTGTCTCCATCTGGTCGAGACTGCTGGCAAACTCGGCCCTAGCCTCGTGATCGTCGTCCTTGGCCCGAAGATCAGGGACCATCGTCACCAACGATGCCGTGATGACGACTGCCCACAGAACCGCATCGCCGCTCATCGAAACCAGTATGGAAATGGCGATGGCGAGTCCAGCAATGCTTGTCAGACCCCTCCATTTACGAATTCCGAGGCTGCCACCGAGTAAGTGGCTGGTGTAGCGCCAAAGGAAGGCGGCTATCGCTGCCAGCATCAACGATGCGATCAACTCATCTCCCTGCCCGTAGTGAATCCCAGCTAAGGCCAGAACACTGGGCCAAGCGATGTTTGCCGCTGTACCCAGTCTAGATCGCTCAACAGGCCCGTAGTCTATCAGATCAGGGAGGAGCAGTGCCGAGGCAAACAGCACTAGAACAGGGCCTACCTTCGGAAACATCTCGGCCCCACTGGTGACTGCGGGGGCAAGCCACCAGGCCCCTCCGCCAATTAGCACGAGTGTGCAAAGAAGCGCTAGTCTCTCGACCCTGAGTCTGTGCGCCAAGAAGGTCTTCTCAGGGTAGTCGGGAAGCAGGACCATGTCCTCTCACCCTGAGTTGGGGGTCAAGAGGTGTGCGGATACCTGAGTGGCGCTCACGGCCTCTGTGATTCGGCACCCCAAGTGCGGTGAGCGAGCCATGCGAACAGCATCAGCACGCTCAGCACGCCCAACAGTACCTGCATTGGCATCTGCCATTGTGACACAACGACATAGTCGTTGTCTATCTCTAAAACACCCTCACTGCCCGCACTGTCGCTGGACCAAACAAACCTGAGGTTGATTGGGTCCGTGTTGTTTAGGTTCAGAATCAGTTCGGCGCTGAAAACTCCGGGTCCAGCCGGGTCGGCAGCACTGACTACTACCTCATCAGAGCAGACAGTTTCCGAGCACAGAACCCCAGAGCCGATGTCTGCTCCTGTGTTCTGCATAGTGACAATGATGTTGACCGCTTCGCCCTCAACGAGATCGCCAATAACATGGTGGTCTAAGACTGAAGGGGAAACACCGAGTGCGGGTGAGATAGCTAGGCCGAAGGAAATCTGCTCCATGTTGTCTAAGGAGTCCCAGGCTATGATGTGGATGAGGTAGATTGCTGGTTCATACAGAGGCAGCGAGAGTTTCTCAATCTCGCTCCAGAGGGCTGTCTCGACTATCACCTGTCCATCCACCCTGACCTCCCAGGATACATCGTCGATTGCATCTAGGTCGTCGAAGGACTCGGTCAAGGAGAGGATAATATCCTCACCCGCGCGTGCGGGAGACTCGGGCGATATCAGAGTACCATTAGAGATGATGTTCGGGATTATCGTCGGACCGGATCCGTCAGAGATGGTGATTGTCCACTCTCTCGTGACGATATTCGAGGCGTCGTCTGTAATAGTGAGAGAGAGGTTGTACTCACTTGACTCCTTGGCCTGATGGCGGTCTGTCACATTGAGGTGCATCCCATTGACCTGTTCGCCTTGGAAGAAGCGATCCATGAACTCGAGGTAGTCGACGCCCGTGTGCCTCCACCCCGCGGACTTATCGGATGTGATGTCGATACTGACTGGCAGACCACTCGAGTCCGAGGTGCTGAAGGTGAAGTAGAACTCGCTGCCCGAAGTCACCTCAATGTGAGTCTGCTCGCTGTCCAGCACGGTAGTGTTGCCATCGACTTGAATCTCAAAGGTCGCCTCCCAAGTAGGGTCGGTGCCGTCAATCACGATGTTTTCGTACCAGTTGCTCGAAGAGGAGAAAGAGTCCATGCAGTGCATAACGACGCTTGCAACTTCGCCGTCGGAGTAATTCAATTCGGATGCCGTGAACCGGAGTTCTTTGGTGTCGGACCGAAGCATCATGGTGCCGTTGTTGTGGACCGTCCACCACTGCTGAGTATCATCGAAGACGCTGTCGGTGCATACTCCTGTGTATTCGGTCGGAATCGAAAGGGGAATCAATGAATTTCCAGTCTTCCTCTCAGCTATCGCGTTGGGAGGCATGTTCTCACCCAGAGTGATGCGGATGTCTGAAGCCACAGGGGCCTGATGGCGGAACACCGTGAAGTCACTTGGGCTGCCCTCAATCACACTCTGCATGGCGCTGTATCGGAACTCCCACTGATCGGGGAGAGTGATTCTGAGGGGGATCTCCTCTATCACGCCGCCCACGCGTGGGATGTCGAGAATCCTGGTCAAGCGGCTGTCAGTCATCCCCGTTAGATCAGCACTCTCCATCCAGCCCCAACTGCCGTTGCTGTCAATCGATCCGTTTACAGGCGGGATTACGATGATTTCGACCTCCTTCACCATCTGTAACGGAGAGTAATCGACGATACAACAACCCATCATCTCGGAGTTAGTCAGATTACGGGCATTCTCCACCAGTACAACGAAATCGGCAATCTCGGGTATGCTCAACCAACCATTACCATCACCTAGGTGCTGGTCAATCTGGGCGCGCACTCCAAGTGCCCTGTCAGGAAGTAACTCGACGCCGTAGTCATCCCGCAAAGAGACGTTTGCGTTCCATGAGGCCGAGATATTCGAAGACGTTGATATCGGCCCCGAGATGTCAAGTTGAGAGTTGCCCAAGACGTCGTCGTCCTGCGGCGGCAGCGGGTCGGACCACACCCAAGTGGGCTCCTCAGGATCCTCTGCGATATCCATAACCCG
>DAGM01000015.1 GCA_002495735.1 Euryarchaeota archaeon UBA54 | reverse complement strand
TGGGTCCCTCTGGGGCCGACGATGTTGGCGAACCTGTGTATCCATGACTTGGCGCCAAAGGTGCCGCACCAAGCGGTAATCAGGGCTTCCGAGGCAAGTTTGGAAGCCCCGTAGAGTGAAATTGGTTTTATTGGACCATATGTCTCGGGCGTCGGCATCTGGGAAGCCTCACCGTACACTGCCGAGGACGAAGAGAATGAAATCCTATTCACTCCCTCCATGCGCATGGACTCTAGTACATTGTACGTCGCTATCGTGCCTTGTCTGAGGTCGGTATCGGTGACAGAGGTGCCCAGCCTGATGTCAGGGTTTGCTGCCATGTGGTGGACTGTGTCCACGCCCTCCATGGCCGACCTCACGGACTCTAAATCGAGCAAATCTCCCTTCCTGACTTCCACCATGTTTGAGCCAGCGTGATGGGAGAGAAACTCTTCGCGCCCACTACTGAAGTTGTCGAGTACGCGCACCCGCTTGCCCTTGGCGACCAGGGAATCAACTAGGTGAGAACCGATGAACCCCGCGCCTCCAGTAACCAGTTCCATGGCCGCACGACCCTAGGGTCGGTCTTGAGTCCATCGGGTTGCTGCCGTCGGTAAATCAGGCCCACATGCCACTTTGTTTGCGCCCCCGCAGTGCGTGGGCAGCGGCGAGGAAGCCTATCAGAGACAAGTGAGCGACCGTGCAGAATGGGCAGATGTGAGGGGCGCCTTCGACCTGAGTCAATTCAACGAAAATCAGGAAGACGACGAAGGGTAGGCCGGCGAGCCCGGCCAGCAACGAGTAGGTGGTGAATGACTCTGCCCACTTCGCATGCATGTCCATTCGCAGGGACAGGAAGAGGAAGAACAGCAAGCTGAAAGAGAGTAGGCCAGTGATTCCCCAGGGGATGCCAAAGAGATTATTCCATTCCGGATCACCAATCACCGAACCACACTGGACGAGCCCCTCGGAGGCGCACATGCTGCTCTCGCCCGAATCAAGCAGTGAGTTGTGGATGGCGTAGGTCCAACCTGATGACATCAGTCCGACTACTGAGAATACCAATCCTGAATCGATCATCGTCCTAGTGCCGTCTTCGCCATCCTTCGACCTAGCTTGCAGGGCGAGGGCCGAGGCAATCGCCAGTCCGGCGATGAATACCATCAGAGGGATATCGAGAGCCATCAAGAACCACCCACCAGGCGCTGCAAAGCGCCTTCCATCTCTTCTCCATCGGGGTGGTTGCCCGGCTGTTGAGGGTTCCAAGCCACTATCCCGTCAGGCTGTAGCAGTGCGGCAAATGGCGTTCCGGGCAATTCCCAGTCTCCACTCGTCCTCGAATTCAGGTCGTCGATGTAGACCCACGAGTGTGGATTTCCGGGCCTGTCTGCGCAGTTCGAGTTAGTCTTACAGCCTTCGTAAGGGGTCTTGTCCCTGAAAGCCTCCACTTCTCCCCTGCTGCTGTCGTGACCCTGGATTCCGAGTTCAACCACGACGGTAACGAAGGTAACTTTCTGATTCCATTGCGAGTGCAACTGACTCATCAACTCGCCCTCGTTCCAGCAGTACGGACAGTCAGTATCGATGTACTGCACCACTATCCAATTTCCGTCTCCACCCGGTGCCCAGCTTTTGTTGAACAAATTAGACAGACGAAAATCTCCCCATTCTCCGCCGCTGTAAGCCTGGACTGAGAAATCGGGAGCCAACTCACCCTCTGAAGGGCCGACCTTGACCACAGGTGCCAGAAGCATTACTGCCATCAGAATCATGCTAGTAACTCCGAAGGTCACCAGAGCCGCCATCAATCTGATATCGTCATCCCTGCCCTTAGGGGCAGCCGCTCTCCTTCTCCTAGCCATGCATCTCCGTCGGGTGGCTCATCCATTTTCAGGGATTCGATGGTCTCTGGCTGACGGCGACCAACCTGTAACACAGTCAATCGGTTCCGGAATTCCTAATCCCGTCCGTAATACACTTCCCTCACGGGGCTGATGCGAACGCTTCATTTGGCTCCCGTGGAGGCTCCATCCCGTGGCGCGAGTTGAGTCGGAGGATAAGTACTCCATCAGAGATGGAGAAGGCCGTGATGACGAGGCCGCTTTTTGGGATGGCTTCTTTGAGAAACTCAAGCCTCTCAAAGAGTCCTTTGACAGCGCTCGCGAGGGCTTCGCTGGCAGTATTGTCGGCGAAGGATTGGACACCATGGCCCAACTAATCGATGATGTCGGCGACGCCGCCGAGGCCACCACTCGCAGGACGATCGAGTTGACCTACTCATCGATACTCAGAAGTCCGGCCAGCATCGTAGTCCTCCTTCTTCTGGTGACTACGATAATCGGTAGGGACGCCATGGAGTTCGAGCATCAGATCAATGGAGACGTCGAGATATACCTGCCAGATGGTGCCGACTCCACTATCCTATTGCAGCAGGTTAGGGAGCAGTGGTCGACTGACATTTTCATTCTGTATGTGCAGACTGACAACGCTGTCGACGATTCTAGTCACAGAGGAACAGAGAATATCACCAGTATAGAGATACTGAAACAGATCTCGTGGATAGAGGGGGACGATCAGAATCGGGGGATAGGTGGATACCAGTCTGGACTCGACTACAACAAGGAGGATAGAGGAGGAATTGACGGCGTCGTTTGGGTAATCTCCCCTGCGCAGATTATCAAGGAGGCGAACTCGTCCAACTACCGCTTCAACTGCGCGATGGAAAAGTACGCGCTACCGACAGGAGACAACGAAGACTGCACGGTCTCATCACTCAATCCCTACGAAGGGTATTCTATTCCAGAAGGTTCTGGAGCACAGGAGAGAATAGACAGGTTCGTCGAGGATGCCGAACCGCTCCTATCTAACTTCGTTCGTGACACCAACAACGACGGCATCTGGGATACTGGAGTAGTCATCATGGGGCTGAAGTTCGATATGTCGGAAACGGACATCACAGCTCGTCCGAATCCAAAAGGCTCAACTGAAGAGAATCCAGATGGAATATTGAGGGACCACAAGGCCTTCATCAAGCACTCTCAACAGTTGATTTACGAGGAATCAAATCCTGCGGATTGCCAACTGTGTCACAGAGTATACGACACTCCCACCTCAACAATGGACGAATTCACCTCGACTGACAACCGTAAGGCTATCACAATTACCGGACTGACTCCGGTGGTGCATGACATCTCCGATGCAATCTACATCGAACTTGTCGACAAGATGCTCCCCATCAGCATAGTCCTAGTCTCACTGACTATGCTGCTGCTGCACCGCAATCCCAAGGTCATTATTATCTGCGGCGCCCCTATTCTGATGAGTCTAGCGATAACATTCGGCATCACCGTCATCGCCGACATCATGCTCACTCCAATGATCATCTCGGTTGGTCCCATACTGGTCGGGCTGGGAGTGGACTATGCCCTGCATCTGACCAACAGGATAGAGGAGAACAGAATTGAGTTGATTGAGGAACGTCTCGAGATGGCTTGGTCGGCTCAGAGGGATGGCTTTCAGACTGAGGATATCGACCCGTGGGATCCTCATATCAGCCTCACAGCGACAGTCAGGGCAGTACTTACCACAGGCCACGCCATATTCTTATCCGCGTTGACCACTATCATCGGTTTCAGCGTACTCAGGTGGCCCAGTCTGGTTCCGATAGAGCCTATGAGAACTGTCGGAACAACGCTCCTAATAGGTATCTCGACGACCTTCGTGTTGTCGATGCTAATGGTCCCCGCGCTAGTTCAGTTACTGAGGTACAGAAAGAGCCGTTCAAAAGCCTTCGATAAGATATGGGAGTCAATAGGAGAGATTCCAGTCAAGGCCACGGTCATAGTTCTGATAGTCACCTTAGCCCTAACTTTCTCGGGGGCCCGTATTCTTGAGGAACAACTCGGACAGGGAATAAGCGGTGCCTCCGACGAGGTTCCACCAGGTCTGGAATCGTATGAGACCCTCAGAGAATACAGCTACGTCTTCGATGGTGGACAGACTAACATGTTCATTGTAGACGCTACTCAGAGGGGGGTCCAGAATGGCACGGCTCCGATTCGAGACCTCCCTATACTCGATGCCATAGATATCATGCAAGTCAACAAAATTGATCAAGTGGCTAATACCTCTACCATCAGTTTAGTAACCATTCTGAAATCAATACATGTAGATGTCGTGATTGGAAATTTGGAATTATATGATGAGAGCCTTTGGGAACTCCTCCACGACGAGTGTTGGGACGAGTCGACTAATCCCTTGCGCCCTGATTGCTGGGCCTACGCTGCGACCAGTCGTGAGGACATGGTCAATGTGGCTTTCGACACCCTCTCTCCAGAGATTCGCTCAATGCTGATGAATGCCGATCAGGGCTCAGGCGAGACAAAGACTCTGGTTTACGTGAACCAGCCATATCTCAATCTGGCCGACGCAGGCTCTCTACGAGATGCCATAGATAGCTTCCTGACGGGTGTAGGATGCGGAGGCTCGGCCTGGACCTGTCAGGGCCTGGGGTTGGAGCAGACCTTCAACTCGCTCTTGACTGGGGGGCTGCCGGTATCCATTGACGTCAACGATGGGGTCCACGAGGCTCAGTCAGAGACTACCATAGCTACGATGTTCATACTGCTCATCGCCATGACCTTTCTATTCCGTTCCCCCCGGCTGGCTCTATTCACTATGATTGCAGTAGGGGTTGTGGTGGTTTGGCAGCCGCTGCTGATGCGCAGTGGAGGCGTCAACGTCAACTTCTTCACCGCCATGGTGGGAACAATTGTCTTCGGCATAGGAGTGGATGATTCTATCCACATCGTTGATCGAATCAAAGACGAGGGAGAGACTCCTGCTGGCATCGTAAAGTCCGTGGCTAGGACCGGCCAGACCATATTCGAGACTACTGCCACGACCTGTGCCGGCCTCTCAGCCGGGCTGTTCGTAGCTATCCCCGGGCTGCAGAACTTCTTCGTGCTGATGATGCTACTGCTAATTCTAGCTCTGTTGACTAGCTCAATCCTGCTGCCGGCGATGATTGTCGCCTACCACGAGTTCGGTCATCGAATCACCCGAGGAGAATCTTGGCTCGACTACGAGCAGAGCGGGGTGCTGTCTACAGAGGCTGTGCTCGAGGCGGTCATCGAATAGCGAACGCTGCCGCTATACAGTTGGGCGAGGGTGCAGGGAATAAGCCCCTTTCTGTTCACCTTTCGGCTGGTCGCATTCAACTATGCGTCCTACCCGGTCCTGTCGATGCCATGCAGACCTGCTTGGACTTGCTCCGGCGGGGATGCTCGTTCCAGCCGCGGTCAGGAAACCTCCCCCTTGCGGGTTCATAGTACGCCTGTCGCGGTTCGTTTCTGTTGCAGAGCCGACCCTCCCGGGCCTCCGACTTGCGTCGGACCACCTGCATCACGGAGAGGGGACTTTCCTCAGTGTCGTACACTGTCAGCAACCCTCCTGCTCCCTCGCACCCATGGGCGCAGGTGCCTCGCATGAACCCCTCGGTCGCTTGAATCGCAGTCTTGAGTAACAAACATACGTGGAAACCATGATGCGCAGTACACTTCCAGCGCGCATAGTGGACAAGGTCGAGGCGCTGAAGCGTGAGGCCGGAATCGCTGCTTGTTCATTCGTTAGCAATGGTATGACACTGGGCCTCGGAACCGGCTCCACAGTCCGCTACACGGTACTGGAGATTGGACGCAGGATGGCCGAGGAGGGACTACAGGTCAAAGGAGTCCCGACCAGCGAGGCGACTAGATATCTGGCAGAGGGTCTCGATATCCCACTACTCACACTCAAGCAGGCCGGTGAGATCGACCTGACGATAGATGGTGCGGACGAGTTCGATCCGGATTTCCAACTCATCAAGGGTGGTGGCGGGGCCCTCACTCAAGAGAAGAGGGTAGCCGCTGCATCGAAGGCCATGGTTGTGGTGGCAGACGACCGCAAGCAGGTGCCTGTCCTCGGTAGATTCGATTTACCTCTCGAGGTTGGTACCGGAGACTGGGAGAGGGTTCGTGATGAATTAGACTCAATATGCCCCGGGCCGGTGAGGCTGCGCGGCGGTCAGACATCCTATGTTACCGACAACGGCGGCCACATCCTCGATTGCGAGTTCGGCCCTACCATCACAAACCCAAGTCAGCTGGAAGAGCTGATTCTTTCGGTCGATGGAGTCGTCGAGGTGGGGCTATTCGTCGGTATGTGCGACGCGGTCGTGATGGCGACGCCGTCAGAAGTGCTGACTATGGTTAAGCAAGGCGGCAGACTGGACTGAACAAACCCTCCGTTGCGGTTATAGAGTGGCGTCAAGTCGGTGGGCTGGGTCTGTAGCTTAGTCAGGTAGAGCACCCGGCTCTTAACCGGGCGGTCGCGGGTTCGAACCCCGTCAGACTCGCCATCCGAACCCACCTTTGAATTGAGGTTTCTTAACTGATGAGCGAGCAGGTAGCCGACAGGAAGTGAGTCGATGAGCAAGCAGCACTGGGTCGGCGACGTAAGAGCTGGAGATCACGATGGGTCCGAGGTCGAACTGAAGGGTTGGATACACAGGTCTCGTGGCTCGAACAAAATCTGGTTCCTAGTAATTCGAGATTCGACTGGCGTCGTGCAGTGCGTAGTCAAGCGCGAAGACGTCGGTGACGATACATTCGAAGGTCTCCGTACGGCCCTCATAGAGTCCAGCGTAATCATCAGCGGCATAGTCAAAGTCACCGACAGGGAGCACGGTCATGAGGTGCTGGTCAGCTCCGGGGAGATCGTTGGTGCGGTGAATCCCGAACGACCCTTCCCAATAACTGAGTCTGCCATGGCCGATGCAGACGGAGGTCAGACCGAGTTCCTGCTGGATAACCGACACTTGTATCTGCGCACCGGCCGGATGACTACGATGCTGAAGATGCGCTCGACTGTGTTCGGAGCCATTCACTCATACTTCCGGGATCGAGATTTCATTGAGTACCAAGCACCGAACTTCGTAGCCGGGGCAGTAGAGGGCGGCAGTACCCTGTTCGAGGTGCCCTACTTCGGCCGTAAGGCCTACCTAACTCAATCTTGGCAGCTATATGCTGAGGCGGCGATGCCCGCTCTCGAGCGCCTGTATACCATGGCCCCTTCCTTCCGCGCAGAGAAGAGCCGCACTAGGCGACACCTCACAGAGTTCTGGCACGCCGAAATGGAGGTCGCATGGGCAAGTAACTCTGAGATCATGGAGTATGGCGAGGGCGTAGTCAGACACATCGCTAAATCCCTACTGGACGAGAGGTCAGATGAGCTGACTGAATTGGGAAGAGACCTCGATTTAATCGCTAACTATGCAGATAGCGAATATCCTAGGATGCGGTACGACGAGGCCATTGAGACCCTGCAAGGTAAGGGAGTGGTTGTCGAATGGGGCCAAGACCTTGATTATTCTAAGGAGAAGATACTAACCTCTGATTTCGACGTCCCCCATTTCTTGACACACTATCCAAGGAAAGCCAAGCCGTTCTACCATCGTCCCGACCCAGATGATGAGAAATATGTTCTCTGCCATGACCTACTCGCTCCTGAGGGATACGGCGAGATTATGGGTGGAGGCGAGCGGACTTGGTCTGAGAAGGAGATTCTCGAGCGCATTGATGAGGAGGGCACTCCGCGCGAGCCATACGAGTTCTACATCGACATCCGCCGCTACGGGGGCGTGCCACATGGCGGCTTCGGTCTCGGCGTCGATAGGGTCTGTGCGTGGTTGTCTGGGGCAGACCACATTCGCGAGGTAATTCCATTCCCGAGAGACAGCAGAAGGGTCACGCCGTAGGCGTGCTTCTGCGAATCACTCATACGAAGGCGGCGCTTAGCGAGACCATGGGAGAGGACTGGCGCGAACTGGACATCGCAAATCCCACTGAGGAGCACGCGATGTTGCGTGAGATGGTGCGCAGCTTCGTCTACGACGAGGTCGAACCTCAGGCTCTTGAGCACGATCGTGATGAGAAGTTCAACTCCAAACTGTTCCGCAGACTGGGTGAGCAGGGGATTCTCGGGATCTCCGTTCCTATTGAGTACGGCGGTGGAGGAATGGACGCTACTGCGGTGGCCATCATCAACGAGGAGATTTCCTACTCCGACCCCGGACTCTGTCTAGCATACCTTGCTCACGACCAGCTTATCGCCAACAACCTCGCTCACAACGGCAGCGAAGAGCAGAAGCAGCGGATATTGCCGAAACTGTGCAGCGGCGAGTGGATCGGCTGCATGGCGATGAGCGAGCCTGGATACGGAACAGACGTCCTCGGTATGCAGACCGGCGCCAAGCAGCGCGAGGATGGCTCTTGGGTAATCAACGGCCGCAAGATGTGGATTACCAACGGCTCGATCGACGAGGAAGGCACGCCTGCTGACGTGGTCTGGTTGTACGCTCGCACTGGAACCGATTCCAAGGGGCGGGCTGAGCTAACCACCTTCGTCGTAGAGAGGGGAATGCCGGGTTATTCGGTCGGTCAGAAGATTGAGGACAAACTAGGCATGAGCTC
>DAGM01000068.1:15211-16689 GCA_002495735.1 Euryarchaeota archaeon UBA54 | reverse complement strand
ACAGCACGCCTACGGATTACGATAGTAACGGGGTGTGCGATGCCAACGACCCGATTGTAGAGCCGGAGCCCGAGGGTACACCAGGGTTCGGACTAGTTTCGGCCCTTACGGTGCTCGCTTTCGCGGCTATCGCACGCAGGGACTGATGGCGCCGACAGCAGGACTCGAACCTGCGACCTGTGGATTAACAGTCCACCGCTCCACCAACTAAGCTATGTCGGCCTGACTCGCGGCTGGCCCCATCCTTCATGAAAGAATCGGATTACTCCCACTCAATTGTTCCGGGTGGTTTGTGAGTGATATCGTAGACTACCCGGTTCACCTGTCCCTTGAGGGAATTGGTAATCTCTGTACTTATTTCAGCCAGTACATCGTGTGGTATCTCCGAAAACTTGGCACTCATACCGTCTAGGCTCGTCACTGCTCTCACCACTACTGTCTCTCCGTGCACGCGCGCATCACCGTGCACGCCTACACTCCTGACTGGGAGTAGGGCTGCGAAATACTGCCAGGGCAGCTCGCATCTTCCCTCTGCCGCCGCATCCTGCAGGCGGGTCTCGACAATGTGACAGGCCTCGCGGCAAGCCGCTACCCTGTCTGGTGTGATATCACCGAGGATCCGGACTGCGAGGCCCGGCCCGGGAAACGGCTGGCGCTCGCTCGACGGGATACCGAGGTCGCGGGCGATGGCGCGAACCTCGTCCTTGTAGAACTCGCGCAGTGGCTCGACTATGACTAGGTCGATATCCTCAGGGAGTCCACCGACATTGTGGTGCGACTTGATGACGTCACGATTACCGCCACCGGACTCTATCCAGTCGGGCGCTATGGTACCCTGAACTAGGAATTTTGCTCCGCATCCTTCCTGTTCGCCTTCGAAGACTCGGATGAATTGCTCGCCAATGACCTTGCGCTTCTCCTCTGGGTCAGTGACTCCTGAGAGGTGGTTCAAGAAGCGCTCCGAGGCGTCCACCACCTTGAGCTCGATGCCAAGGTCAGAAAACATATGTGTGACCTCATCTGACTCGTCCTTACGCATCAGTCCGGTGTCGACGTAGACGCAGTGCAAGAGACTCCCCACGGCACGGTGGGCTAACACTGCGGCCACCGTACTGTCTATGCCTCCAGAGCAGGCGATGATTGTGGTGTCGTCAATCTGAGACTGCAGGGTCTCGACTGCTTCATCTACTAGCATCTGAGTCTGCATCAAGATCTCACTCCCTCAGCGACTCGTCGTCCGCGATGACTTTCGCAGTGCGTGACTTTCTCCACTCGGCGAATCTGGAGGCGAGATCGACATCGCTCATAGCGAGCATCTGGATGGCTAGCACGGCGGCGTTATCGCCACGGTCAACTCCTACGGTTGCTACAGGCATCCCAGGTGGCATTTGGACTATCGAAAGCAGGCTATCCAGGGGCACCTTGCCTCCGACGGGGACACCAATCACCGGCAGAGTGGTCATCGCTGCGACCACCCC
>DAGM01000068.1:12187-14820 GCA_002495735.1 Euryarchaeota archaeon UBA54 | reverse complement strand
CTCTAGGTACTTGGGAGCCCGATGAGCTGAAGCGACCCTAACTTCGTGTGGGATGCTGAACTCAGAGAGCACGGCAGTGCATTTGTTGGCGACCGGCAGATCAGTCTTAGACCCAAGCAGTATGCAGACGTCCATGTACTGCCGGGACGTGGTCGGTTCAAATGCCTGCCGTCGGGGCGGCGTCGTTGCTCTGCGCGTCGCCAACGAGTAGTCTCTTGGGCCACTCCAGTCCAAGGTCGGCGACCGGCGGCTGTGACAGTAGGCTGATGGCCAGAGCCTTTTCGATTGGTCCGTCGGAGAAGGGGTCGTGAACGAAGCCGGCGCCATCGAGCAGGGCGAGGGCGAGGAAGCGGTCACTGCCGCGGCTGGCTCCTGCAATCACCAAGTGTCCGTACTCACAGTCCACTCTGGCGATTGAACCAGTGGTCCAGCTCTCGGAAATCACCTGCCACTCAGAAGGTAACTGAGATGACGATTTCCAACCTGACTGGTCAATCGGCAGAAGCCACCTCGCTGCCGGGATCTGCAATATTTGTTCGATTTGGCGGAACGAGCGGACCCATGCGACCCAGAACAGAGCGTAAGAGACCCAACCGAGAATTGGGCTCACCAGTATGTGAAGGGCGAAAATTACCGAAGCACCGGCGAAGGTCGCCCAGTCGAAAGGCAAGGACAGGAGTGCGTCCTCAGACATCGGCTGGGCAGAACGAACCAGGTAGAGCGGTACCAGAATCAATATCCATGCCATAGTGAAGAACAGTGCTGCTACGCTCTGATCATCGGCAGGGAGACGATCGGGGAGAATGAGGGGGATAGCGGAGAGTAACAGGAACAGCGGCGACCATGCGAGGGGCATCAGTATCGACGGGGCGACGGGTTGCAGGCACTGTCTAGCCCATCCCTTACCACCCTCCTGAGCAGTTGTGCTCAACCAAGACCTGGGCGGGCTCGACTCGCCTCTCTTGGTATCTTGTTGCGAGGAGTCGTTTGGAAGCCTCCTCCACTTAGGTTCGCCAACCAGCCACTGGTGGTCCAGCCCCACTTCCATGAGGTCCGCAAGGGTCGTCGGGTCTTGTCCGCTTCGGCTATCACTCAGGACCGGGATGTCTGAGAATCAAATTGCGAGCCGCCCATACCTCATCCACCCTCCTGACATCAGTTGAGTGCGGTGCGGTGGTCACTATCTCTGGGTCCTCACCCAGTATCGTGTGAAAATCAGCGGCGAAACGGTCCATGACCTCCTTCGATTCAGTCTCAGTGGGTTCAATCATCAGACATTCGGGGACAATCATGGGGAAATATAGCGTTGGAGCCATGACCCCATAGTCTAGCAACCTCTTGGCCACATCCCTGCCAGTGACGCCAACTGCGTCCTTCAGAGCGCTCATGGACAGAGTGAATTCGTGCTTCACCACCTCCGCAGGGACTCCATCTAGCGGCATCGCGTGCATCCTCTCCGCGGTGTCCGAGTCAGGATTCAAGATACGGTGGCGTAGGTAGTTGGCGTTCAAGACAGCGTGTTCGCTCATCCGCTCTAGCTCTCTGCCATATCTACGGTAGAACGCCCAGGCGCGGACCACGGCACCTGAGTTGCCGTGCCACTGCTGAACCTTACCGATACTGGATTCACCCACCTCCTTCCAGACGTACCAGTAGCCGTCGCCCACTCCCTTAGCGTCATCTCCAACTCGCTCCCTCCGATCGGCTATCGGACTGGGCAGGAAGGTTGCGAGGTGTGACTTCACCCCAATCGGGCCGCTGCCCGGGCCACCACCGCCATGTGGCTGGCTGAAGGTCTTGTGCAAGTTGTAGTGAACTGCATCGAAACCCATCCGACCAGGGTCAGTCTTGCCTAGGATGGCATTGAAGTTGGCACCATCGTAGTACATCTGACCGCCGGCTGTGTGAACCATCTCGGTGACCCGAGAGATGTCGGGTTCAAAGACGCCGAGCGTAGAGGGGTTGGTGATCATCATCGCCGCGGTGTCATCGCCCAGTGCTTCCTCAAGTGCGGAGAGATCGATTCTGCCGTCGGTCGCGCTCGGGATTTCTATGATGTCATAGCCGCACATCGCTGCCGAAGCGGGGTTGGTGCCGTGTGCGGAGTCTGGGATGATGACTTTGTCGCGATGATCTTGGCCAATACTGCGATGGTACTCCTGAATGCAGCGCATGGCGGTGAATTCTCCCTGCGCCCCCGCAACCGGTTGCAGCGTCACCACGTCCATTCCTGAGCAGATTGCGAGCATCTCCTGCATCTCAAAGAATATCGCTAGAAGCCCCTGTATCTGGTGCTCTGGTTGCAGGGGGTGGATACGGTCTATTCCTGGTAGTTGGACGATTCTCTCGTTGAGCCGGGGGTTATGCTTCATGGTGCACGAACCCAGAGGATAGAATCCAGTGTCGATGCCGAAGTTCCGGCTCGACAACCAAGTGTAATGGCGAACCAGTTCCGGCTCGCTGGCTCTGGGCCAACCAGGAGGGGAAACGCGGCGCAGAGACTCTGGGACTGTGGACCATGATTCATCATCGCCCAGCGAAGGGGAGGGCTGAGACCAACCTGCGCCCTCGGCGCCGTTAAATGCGAACAGATCGCTCATGAGCCAGCCCCCTCGAGCCATGAGGAAAGTCCT
>DAGM01000068.1:9252-11757 GCA_002495735.1 Euryarchaeota archaeon UBA54 | reverse complement strand
GTCTAGGTGGACCAGAGCGTCTGATGCCTTTCCGGGCAGCCTGACGGCGAACTCCCTGAAGTTGCATGCCTGAGGATCGACCAACTCAATACCGTCGATTGAGGCGACCGCTCTCTTCGTGACCTCGGTGGCTGAGGCCACACGCAGAGCCAACCTCTCGATACCGCGTGGACCTAGGAGCGCCATGTGCATGGCCCCCATCAGTGCAATCAGGGTCTCGTTCGAGCAGATGTTCGAGGTCGCACGGTGCCTGCGGATGTGCTGTTCGCGTGTCGACAACGTGAGTGTGAATGCGCGTTTTCCGTCTACATCTTTCGTCAGACCGACGATTCTTCCTGGCATCTGCCTAGTGTATCCCTCGCCGCAGGCGAAGATACCGTAGATCGGCCCGCCGGCGGTCGGACCGATGCCGAACGGCTGACCTTCGCCGACAACAATGTCTGCACCCCAGTTACCCGGGGGCTCGACGATGCCGAGAGATACGACGTCTACACCAACAATGAGTGCCGTTTCCTCTCCAATCATCGCCTTCAGATCCATCAGACCGGGATCAAGGATACCAAAGGCACTCGGTTGCTCCACATAGACAGCGCAGCAACCTGCAGCCTCGGCAGCGGAGCTCATGTCTATGTGACCATCTTCGAGGTGTTCCAGAATCCTAATCTCTAGACCGCTGCCCTGAGTGTAGTTCCTGATTACCTCAAGCCTTTGAGGAGGCACGAACATGGAGACGTAGACGACGTTTTTCTGTGTCGATTTACGCCGATGGACGCGCACTGCACAAGTGATGGCCTCTGCCACTGCTGTCGATACGTCGTACATCGAGACGTTTGCCACCGGCAGACCGACCAGCTCGCTCACCATCGTCTGGAATTCCCACATCGCCTGCAGCATCCCCTGACTGACCTCAGGCTGGTAGGGAGTGTAGGAAGTCAGGAACTCTCCGCGGGTCGCGAGCATTCCAACCATCGTAGGGACGAAGTTTCTAGCAAGTCCGGCTGCGAGGAAGCTTGGCCTGTCGTCAAGGCTCACATTGGCTCCGAGCAGTCGCTGGGCGTCCGCCCATATCTCCTCCTCGGACTGTGGACCTCGAAGGGGCAGAGGGGTGTCTCTTCGGATGTCTTCGGGAATATCTGAGAACAACTCGTCGAGCGAACTCATTCCCATTTCACTGAGCATCTCTTGCTCTCTTCCGAGATTCGGCAATTGGTCCACTGTGGCATTCTCCCGCCTCTCGGCGCATCGAGGAGAATAGCGAGAGTCTTCAATGTTCGTCGGTGGCTTAGTCGGACCACCGGCACACTCTTAATCGTCCGAAGGGAGTCAGTCTCGATAACATGAAGGTCGCAATCTCGGCATCTGACGCGTTCGTCGCACCTTACATCGCTGAAATGCTCGGTGCCTCCGCTGTAGTGGTGCCTGATGAGGTGCTTTCTGACGCCACCTCTCTCGATGCCATGCTAACTCCTTGCCGCGCCCTGATACACATCAATTCGCGCCCCATCGACACCTCGGTGGGGCGTACTGACAGGGAGGCTTACATCTCGATGATGGAGGCCTCCAGACCGATTCTAGATGCAGTCGATAGGCACGGTAGGCTACATCTGGTAATCCTAGGGACCCTGCGTGTACACCCACAGTGGAATCCTGGAGATTCGTACTACGGACTCGAGTCCACACTAGCCCCTCGTGACATCGCGGCCGAGGGGCAGTTGTGGGTGGAGGAGAACGCGTTGGAACGGGCTGAGGCTGAACGGCCTGTGAGTATCATCAGGGCATCGAATGTCCAAGGTGTACCTCTGGAAGGTCCGCCTGGCAACGGCCTGTTACATAGATGGGCTGAGGAGTGCCAGATTGGCTGGATCAACATCCCGGGAGATGGATCCGATCTCAAGGACTTCATCCACGTCCAAGACCTAGTCAGAGTGGTCGATGCAGTTCTTTCAAGTCCGCCTCCGACTAGAGAGAGCATTGCAGTCGGCTCGGGCAAGGGAATCTCAATGGAGGACTTAGCGGCGTCCTATAAGCAGAGGACCGGGTGCGACCCAGAGTTCGGACAGAGCGATGAGGGAGAGGTCTTCGGAATCGTCGATGCATGGGTGCTTGAGGAGAGGTTCGGCTTCAGACCACAGATCAGCCTTGAGGAGATGATTGCTGAGGCCTTCGAGGCTGCGGGTCACTGAGCGCTCAGTATCAGTCGCTTGCGGATACCGTTCCACCCGGTGAATGATGTGTCCAGCGAGTGCTCGGAGCCGCTTTGGAACAAGCTCGAATCGGCATCGTTTCGAAGTCGGATCTCGACCTCCCCGACACCGGGGATTTCGGCAATAACAGTGCTTCCACCCCTATAGGCGTCGTCCACACCTATTCCGAAGGTGCGTTCGGGGGCTGTTGTGACCTTCATTGAAATGTTTTGAGATTGCCCCTCGACGGAGTCGGCGAGCCTCCTCTGGTCCGAGAGCATCCTAGCTTCGGAGAATGCGGTGGAGAGGTCAGAGAGGTCGA
>DAGM01000068.1:8721-8874 GCA_002495735.1 Euryarchaeota archaeon UBA54 | reverse complement strand
GGCCTCCATCCTCCTACGAGAAGGAGGGGGCCTCCTGCGTGTGCCAACTTCGACTCTATCCGGAACAGATACCCTATCAGATGAGGTGACGCGGTGACTGTCATGCCAGGTCCGCGATCCGTCTCGTTCGCGAACGTCGACTTGGTCGGGGAT
>DAGM01000068.1:7637-8368 GCA_002495735.1 Euryarchaeota archaeon UBA54 | reverse complement strand
TCGACTTGGTCGGGGATCTCGATATGGTGCTCCTCATGCCACTCATCGTGGCTGGCGTATCCCATATCGTTGGCTCGTCTGCGCATATCCTCCGACCTTGTCGGCTCAGGAGGTGCTCCCCCCGCCGGTGCTTCCTCTGCGTTTTCCTGCATGTCAGCAGCGACTACACCGGCAACACCCACTGCGGCTGCTCCAGCAGCGATGGCCTCGGGGCTTGACATCCTCGAAACGATTTGTTCCTGCACAGAGTTGGCACGAATTCTCCAAATTCTTCGAGCGGCGGACTGTATGGAGAAAGGCAGTTTCTCAATCTCCTTCTCGACCTCAGAATTGGCAATCTCTCTGGCCTGCTCGACTGACAGGCCCTGATCACTGACAGACTGTTCTAACTTAGATATCAGCTCTGTGAAATTGTCTGTTACCATGTCGAATTCAGATTTGCCCGCATCGAAATCTGGAGGAGAAGAGGGTGTTCCATCGGTTGCAACAGTGAACGGCACATAGGCTAACTCGCGCCCATTGTTGTCGGTGTCATGTAACCTTAGAGTCCATTCTCCTAGTCCTGGGTTGGGCAAAGTGAAACTACCGTGGGTCCTGCCTTCAAGATACTCGTAGCTAGTTTCGTGCTGGTCGTTGACTGCCTCGTCGCCGTGCGGAATTTCTGCCGGTACGATTCCTATCCAGGCGTCATTGGGTAGTTCGAAGGTAGTGAAGGAGAAACTGATTTTTTC
>DAGM01000068.1:3816-7219 GCA_002495735.1 Euryarchaeota archaeon UBA54 | reverse complement strand
ACTCGCTCGATTCGCCAACAACGGAGATGGTGATTTTGCCCACGCCGACCCATCTTCTGGTTCCCGTAGGTAGTGATCCGTCGCCCCTTGATCGCGACCAGCCACCTCTGTACCAGTCGTTGCTGCCATCCTGCTCTCTGTCATCGAGACTCCACGAGGGTGCGCCGCCACTGTTGGCGTTGTAAAAGTAAAGGCGGTTTCCCCGGGCGCTTTTGTACAGGGCCTTGCCGTTGATTTTAATGTCCTGTAGATCGTATTCTCCGTTGTATGATTCGTTGGGATGGTCGGAGATTGAAACGCCCTCTCCGGCAGGGACTGATTCAGTCGAATCCCCTTCCATCATAGCCAAAATCTCGGGGAGATCTACCGAGCCGTCTGAATTGGTATCAAGGGCCCCGAACACTGCCCTCAGTATAGCCGCAGGTGCCTGCTGGCCGGTAATCGACTCGAGAGCAGCCGCGAACTCGTTTTCGGAAAGACTGCCATTACCATCTAAGTCGTACTTTGAGAACAAGGCCTCTGCGCTTATGCCATTCTTACGGAGGACTTCTTGCAGATTCTTGATCGCTACGGCCTCTATAGTCCCTCGGGCGCCCTCCATCATGGTCCGTGAAAAGGGTGAACAGCAATGAGGATTTGCCCGGCGGACTTCTCTACTTTTCGTGTAAATCACACGAATGGTGGTCTTCTGATGCTCGCCTTGACCCTCTTTCGCGGGCTCGACTGTATCCAGACCTCTTGACCCAGACTAGATGGCTGTAGGTACGCCATGGCAATTCCTGTTCGCCCCAGACTCGGCGAGGGACCTCCGCTGGTGACATAGCCGAGCACGCTCGCACCCTCCTCATCGGCTAAGAGAACGGCGTGACCTGGCCTTGGCGAGGGGCCTCTCTCCAAGCACTCCAGCCCATGCCACTTAGCTCCAGATTTGAGCGATTCGGCCACACGATGATTTCCGACGAAGTCGTGCTCAGTGTCGAGGCCGTACGGCACCGCAGTCTCTCCGGTATCCCTAGCTAGGAAGCCATCAGGCAGATTGGCCACCGGTTCAATGCCGAGGCCGGGCCAGAGAAAGTCCTGGCCGGACAGTAAGTAGCCCTTCTCGAGGCGTAGGGTGTCTCTAGCCCCTAGTCCGACCGGAACCAATCCCGAATCGACGCCTGCTTCGAGTAAAGCAGTCCACAGACGTGGTGCGTCAGTGTTGCTCAAGAAGATCTCAACCCCAGACTCTCCGGTGTACCCGGTACCCTGTATCCATCCGGAGATTCCGAGTTCGTTGCCGGCTATTTCTTGGCACCGGAACCTGCCAATAGCATTGGCCTCCCCAAGCACCTCTCTGAGCACAGCAATTGACGATGGCCCTTGGAGGGCGAGTATACTGGTCTCATCCGAAATATCATCGATGGTGATCGAGCCGTCGTCTGGAAGAAGCGAGGAGAACCAATCGAGCATTACTTCAACCATTGATGCATTGGGAACTCCAAGGACTTCGTTCTCGGACTTCACTGCGAAGATCATGTCGTCGATGATGTACCCCTCATAATCAAGGAAGTGGGTGTATCCACACCTGCCGCTTGCGAAGTTCAAATACTCCTGAGTCGAAATGCCACTCAGCCATGAACGAACACCGTCGCCAGAGAACCGGAGGAAGCCCATGTGAGACACGTCGAACAGGCCGGCACCGGCCCTCGTCGCTAGATGCTCCTCCTGAATCGAAGAGTACCAGATTGGTAGTTCGAAACCGTGGAAGTCAACCATCTTCGCACCTGCATCGAGATGGGCCTCGTACAGCGCTGTCCTGGTCAGCCCGTCTTCAGACACGTGTCGAAGGAGGGTCGAGGGGTGCAAGAAGTTACGGGAAAGAGGACCACTGAGAAGAGACTTGCAAGTGGAGGGAGAACAATGAGCAACGAAAACGAAGACTTAAATAATAAGGACCCTACTATACAACTGCGAGTTGAGAAGATGGAACGAGACACTGCTAGGCAGACCGGCGAATCTGAGCGTGCTTCCCAGAAGCGAAGCCGCTCAAAGCCGATTCGACCTGCGCGACGCCCGTCTAAGGAGCGTGGCACGGAATCTATGACAGGCCCTTGCAGAGTGTGCGGGGCCAATTCATGGGACTCCGACGACATCAGAGGCGAGACCTCTTGCTCAGAGTGCGGCTACGTTGTAGCCGAGAACATGATTGACCCCGGGGCAGAGTGGATTAACCACTCTGACGGCGACGATAGGAGCCGTGTGGGTGCACCTTCAACACTCACCTTATCCGACAAGGGACTTTCTACCGAGATTCGTCGCTCGGACCTCACTGCAGGCGGTGCCAAGCGACACGGCATGTCTGGCAAGGCACTGCGCGGGTGGAGGCGTCGACAGCGTATCGACCAGCGCAGTAAGACCCGGGACAGTCGTAGTCGCAATCTCATGAAGGCAATGCAATTCATCCGCGACCGCGGTGATCTGCCGTCACAGATAGAGCAGGAGGCGGCTTCTCTGTACAGACACTCAGTCGAACGTGGTCTCGTCACCGGACGCAGTATCCGTGGCGTTTCCGCAGCCTGCGTCTACATCGCCGCAAGGGAGGCTAAGATACCTCGCAGGATAGAGGATATCGCAGAGGCCTTCGACATGACCAAGGCAGTTGAGGAAAAAGAACTCAAACGGACCATCAGACTTGTTGCTAGGATGCTGGGGACGCATCACATCACCGGACCGGAGGAGTACTTTGAGAAGTTCCATTCAGACCTCGGCCTGCCACCTCACGTGCTAGGTGATGTCAGGAGCCTTTGGGACACCGTCAAGGACAACCTAGACTGGCAGGGCAAGAAGCCCTCGGGAATCGCCGGCGTAATCATCTACAAGGCTTCACAGGAAAGCTCCTCGCCGAGGACGCAAAGCGAAGTCTGCAAGGTCTCGGGAATCAGTGAGGTAACCCTCAGGGGCCTACTGAAGATACTGGCCCAACTAACTGCAGAGTAGGCATATTGAATGTCTGAACTCCATAGCAGGGGCGTGCCTCTAACACCGATAGAAGAATTGGGTGTAGCTGTAGCTGACGGACTTGAGGAACAGTTTGCTGAGAGAAGTTGGTGGAATTCCCTCAAGGCCATTCTGTTCTACGGGCCGGCAGTTCTAGTTACGATATACCTAATTGGCTTCTTATTGGGTATTTTCTGATTATGATATGGTGGACGCTGGGGGATTTGAACCCCCGGCCACCTGGTTGCAAACCAGGTGCTCTTCCAAGCTGAGCTAAGCGCCCTTGGCAGTTCGAATCGGCTGGGGTTCTTGAGTGCGACCGTCGCTCAGGACTCACTCGTCCTCGGTTGAACCCATCAGTCTAGGCAGGAGGATTACTATCCCTGCCAATGAAGTCATCAAGACCAGCGCGAGGAGGTCGTTG
>DAGM01000068.1:0-3430 GCA_002495735.1 Euryarchaeota archaeon UBA54 | reverse complement strand
GAGAAACTGACGGTGAAGGCCGACTCGGTCAGAGACTGGTTGTGGTCAATCTGGTGGAGCATTGAGATGTTACCAGGTAGCAGCCCGTTGGAGGGGTCTAGCAGGACAAGTTCTGTGACCTCGCAATTAGGGTCGACTTTGTCGTCATTTTCGTCGAGTTCACAAGAGGGACTCAACCAGGCCGTCGCCATGTCGTCCACACCCTCAAACTCTCCATCCCCGTCGGCGTCGATTAAGACTCTGTGAATGACTTCCTCGCGACTGTCAACATTGTAGAAGAATAACGAGTCCGTGGAAACCAAAATGCCTGAAGAGACTCCATCTGGAGTCATGCCGTCCTCCTTTAGAAGCATGGTGTACTCCTTGGTGTCGTGAGCAGCGGCCGGGGCGGCCAGTAGCAGCAGCGATAGTGCGACTGTCAACATACAGACTCTGTGCACGCTTCGCCGTAGTGGGGCGATGGCTTCAACATGACCGGCAGGCTCGCGGCGACCAGTGGATTCGCAACGCACCATTCTGGCCATCGGGCTCGCTGTCTGCATAGTGGCGGCTGCAACTGCCGCAATGATGATGTCAGACGTGGCAGATGACGGTGGTGCGGGTTCTGGCATGATGCTCGACCCACTGATGCAGGATGAGGGGCATGACCACAGGAATGCAAGCCAACACATGATGTACACAGATAATATCCAGCCTGTCTCATTCAACGAACTGACAGCCCCGGGTAATGCCGAGATTCAGGTCGCAGACTCCCCTGATGGCAAGACCTACGCCTACATCGCCGGATGGACCGAGATGCATATCGTCGATGTCACCGATCCCTCAAACACCACGGTCACTGGCGTGTACTACGACCCGAACACACAAGTCCTTGATGTCAAATATCTCGAGTACAACGGGCGGGAGTACGTCATAGTGCAGAACCAGATAGTTGACCCTGGGGCCGCAGATCCAAATGTGGGCAACTGGGAAGACCCTGCACAAGTCACTGTTACTCTAGTGGATGTCACCGACAAGACTGATCCTAGTTTTGTTGATGCGTGGTACGACGTCGACCACCCAAGTGGGCCGCACAACCTCTACACTCACATGATAGACAACGAGTGGTACATCTTCGTCGCCAACCCTGACTACGAATCCTGTGACGTCGGTCAGGGCGATGCTTGCGGGGGCATCACTGTTGCCCACCTGAACTTCGCTGGCTATGGTGACCTGCCGCGAATTGTCAAGGTAGGTGAGGCTGAAGTAAGTTGGGAGTCCACTCTGGGCGGTTGGATCTACATCCATGACATGACCGTGCAGACCTGGCCGGGAGAAGATTCCAACGACCCGCGCTTCGGTCGGACTTACATCTACGGAGCATACTGGGAGGCCGGCCTGAGGATCTTCGACGTCTCTGACGTCCCACACCCCAACAAAGACCTCGTCGAGTACATGTGGCACGGCTCGCTATGCAGACTCTCAGGGGGCACACAGGCCGGTTGTACCTGGAGGGCTCCGGAAGTAGGACAATGGATGGAGTTCGAGGACTTCGACGGCGACGGCGAGATCGACTGTGGCTGCACTAGCAACGAGAATGGCGGTCGGGCCTCCTACATACACTACGCCGAGCCGGTTGACGACATGGTCGACGCCTCACACCTCGGATACTCTCCGGGCAAGATGCACCTGACCATTCTCGCTACTGAGGTCCTTGAGACCACTGTTGGCACCGGCATGGCCTATTTGCTCGACACAACTCCGTATGAGGAGGTCAACGGCAACGTTCGCTTCATGCCTCGGCTAATCCACGGGTGGGAGAGCCCGTTCGCACTCGACCACCACATCCCCGGCGGAGAGGAGTGGTTGCTTTTCAGCCCCCATAACGCCGACACTCAAATCTTCCAAACTGGACTGCCTGGACTACCTGATAACAGCCATGGTGGAGCTTGGGACGGTAGGATCTACCTCGGGAGTTACCATGCGGGGCTCTGGGTGATGGATATCGAGGCGCTGATGGCAGCGGGACTTGCGGGCGGCAACAAGTCTGATGCCCACATGGCTGCGACAGTTGGCTATCATCTGTCTCACGGTGCCGACGGCGAGCCGCTAGACAGCGCATACTACGACTTCGGCTGGACTCCATTCATCTGGGCTGCTGAGTACCATAAGGGCTACACCTACCTGTCGTGCATCACCACGGGACTCTACATCGTCCAACTGGATATTGATCAACCGTACGGCATTCCATTGGATCAATAACGCCCTAGCGCGTAGCGCTCGGACGACCGGTGCATTGAACAACCGACCGTATTCGTCGGCGATTGCGAGGCTTGTCCATGTCAGTACTGAGAAACGCCCCGATACTAATGATGGCCGCACTGATGGTGCTAGCGCCTCTCTCTGGGTGCCTCTCGTTCATCACCGGGGATGACTTGGATGAGGGCACGGACGCTTGGGTCGATCCGGTTGTCGAGATAGAGGATGCCAATCACTCTCATAACGACATGCCAGCCCACCGGCTTTCTACCTCCAATGCGAATCTGATAGACTACCACAACCTCAACTGCGACGGAGAAGTCAAACCCCCTGCAGACTTGGACAACACGGCTGGTCGGCCATGCTCCCCAGAATGGAAGAATGTCGCGCCGACCCCCGGAGACAACTCGGAGATAGCCATCGAGGGAAACTTCAACGAGGACTGCGAAATCTACGCCGACGGTAGCGGTGGCTGCTACGCTTATGTCTCTAGTTACAATCAGTTCGAGATCCTCGACATCAGCAACCCGAACAACATACAATTGCTTTCAACATACTATGCAGAGATTGCCCGGATGATCGACATCAAGGTCACTGCCGACAATAACTGGGTGTTAGTGAACCACGAACTTACCAACAGCGAACTCGACCCGATACCCAACGACGACGATGCCAACAGTGGGACGAATCGTCTCGACGTCATCTACGTCGGAGACAAAACCAGCCCGATTAAGGTCGCTGAGTGGAACAACCCACCGGCAGGCTTCCACAATCAAGATGTACACGTCTATTGTGACTGGGAGCCTTCCAACCCACTGTGGTCCGGAGAGGAGTGTCACCTGTTCCTATTCGGTGCCGACCCTTATCCTGAGCTCGTAGCAGGCGGCGGCCCGGTCAAGGGCACACAGGTGTTCTATGTCCCTCTAGGCTTTGAATCGTGGCTGCCGAATCAGAATGATGAGCAGCAAAACTCGAGTCGTGAGATACTCCGCTGGGGGGCCTACACTCCCGAGGGACAGACCACCTGCGGCGGCTCGGTTTTCAATCACGATCACGTCTTCTTCGTCCACCCTGTGACCAAGCAGAAACTTCTGATTGCATCTTACTGGGATGCTGGCCTGAGGATTGTGGACGTCACTGAGCCCCCGAAGGTGGCTGACGCGATGGGTATTACATGGCCACAGGAGATAGG
>DAGM01000073.1 GCA_002495735.1 Euryarchaeota archaeon UBA54 | reverse complement strand
TATGCCTAGGAAAGTGCCAGAGAAGAACGGGCGCCAACGCACATAGGGCCAAATCAACAGTGTCAGAGTGGTAGTCCAGAATCCCATTGAGATGAGTGTCTGGCTCTGTTGGATTCGCCAGTACTGGCGCATGAACCACTTCTTCATCGCACCTTCCCTCCTATGGCTCTCCTTTCACCGTTGCGCGTCTGGGTCTGATTGGATGGGGTTCTACCCTTGTCCCACAATCAGGGATGGGTCGATGTACGAAGCGAGGTTGTCTTGGAACTCAATCTCCTCTGCGAACGCTCTCTCGAGTTCGTGACTGGTTTTGTCGTCCAAAACAGACGAATCCACAGAGACTGGTTTGAATCCGGGTGAGCGAATAGGGTCAAGCACAGCTCGGCGTAACCTTTTGGTTGGAAGAAGAATTTTGGCCATACCTGAGAGGAATGTAGGAGGGGTACGAAGCATCTTTGCCCAACCTGCTGGGTTCATCTGACCTCTCTCATTGTAACGAGGAAGTTTGGTGCCTGGTGGCATCTCATTGGCACCCAACCATGAGAGGATTGTGTTAGTGGTAGCCAGTGGGTCAGTGGCAATCGAAGATAGTGGGACCACCCTAACTCGCTCACCCAACTCTTCAATCCAACGCAGAGTAGGTGCTTTCAGGCGTGGGAATTGTAGGAAACTGTAGGTCTCAGGTATATCCTCATCAGGAAGGAATGATTGATTTCGGGATAACTCGATCATGGTGGCCTGGTCGGTGTCATACTCAATCAACCTCTTGCGATGTTCTTGATGCATACTAAGCATCAAGTCCACTGGATGACGTAGGGTGATAATGACCCGAGCGTCTGGTAAATGCTCGGAAACCGCCTCGAGTGCGCGTGGGGAATAGAGGTGGAAAGTGGATTTATCCATTACCCATTGATGTTCCTCGGCTCCATCGAGATCAGCCCTAGGAGCTAGGATGGCTGTCCCCTTGGGATGAATAGGTGATGTGGGGAACTCTGCCGGGCCGGCCATCAGAAAGTGGCTTTCATTCTTCCAGGGATGGTGGATTTCCTCATGTGAGGCCAACCAGTGCATCAATGAAGTGGTGCCAGTTTTCGGGCCGCCAATCAACAGTAGGTTTGGAGAAGGGTGGAACCTGTGCACTCTCCGACCTCCATAGGGACGATGTCGAGGGTGGCTTTGAACGCCGCGCTTGGGATGGGGTTTCATTCCTCTTCGGAAATGGTGGTGTCACGAAAGTGGGCAACCACGACTGGAGCGATAGAATCGGATGGGGGTATCTCTTCGAGGCTGTCTATCAAAACGAAGCGTCGGGGCACACCATGGCGACTACCGAAATTGGAGTATATACGGTGTCTAGCATCATCCTCATCGAGGGCGACTAGATCATGACTGAAGCCTTGCTGGCTCTTGCGGGCTCGAAAACTGCCTATTGCCCGATACGCCTTCATCGCGCTGGCCACCTGAGGTCGTGATATAAACGCCACGAGACCGGTGAGTTGCACAACGCGGCGATACTGGTGTTGATTACCCCCCAGCCCCTCAAGGTTCAATAGCAGGTCTGCGAGATTAGTTGTCGAGTGAAATGAGTGATGGGAACCCACCACAGGGACTCGGGGAAGAGGAGGGACCGGATTTAGCCGCACGCCTCTCGGATATGTCACCCCGGCGTCTTGCCGAAGAGGTGATTTCAGTATGGGAGGAAGTGCTCAGAGTTGAAGGAGAGTTGGCCACTGCACGACAACGTGGTCGCGCTATGGAGATGGAGTTGGATGCACGAGATAGTGGGAGCTCTAACAGGGCTAAGGTGGCTGAATTGGAAGAGGCTTTGCGAGTAGCGGATTCAAGAATTGCTCAGATGGAGACGTTGCTAGAGAATGAGCGGGTCCGCCGGACTGATATCGAAGAAGGGGGTGAGCAGGGTCGCTTCGTGGAACTGCAGGATGAAAATGCCCGCCTACTGCACTCAGAGGAGGAACATGTGATGTTGATACTCGATATGGAGGCGCAGCTCGAGCGTTTGGTTAGTGAAGTGGAAGATCTCAGGCGCCGTTCATCTCTGTGATAAATAAGGACAATACTCGTTGGAGTTCGTCGGCATCGTCGAACTCCTCGGCGAGATTTCCTGTGATAATCCAGTCAGCACCAGCGTCCGCTGCTTTCCGGGCAGCAACTCCGTCACGGATACCGCCACCAACCACAAGAGTGAGTTTGCACGCCTCCCTAGCACTTCGAATCAGATTCTGACCAACAGGAGAATCGGCCCCACTCCCTGCCTCAAGGTAGAACATACTGAAACCATATGATTCGGCTGCCATCGCATAGGATTTAACGCGATCTTCGTCATCAGGCTGAATGAGATCAGCTTGACCCACCTGACCTGCCTTCCCTCCTGGCGCACAGATTAGATATCCCATTGGCAAAGGGGTCACACCCGCCTCACGGATGAAGGGGGCTCCGGCGACCTGTTCCTCAATTAGGAATCGGGGTGAGGTGCTATTCATGAGCATCATGAATGTGATTCCATCGGCGGCGGGAGAGAGAGCCGCAGCACCTTGTGGAAAGAGTATGATTGGTACTGTCCACTCCGCTTCCTCAGAGGCTGAATCCTGACTGGAGGCCCAAGTGACTAGTTCCAGGGCTTCGCGTATAGCGATGATTGTATTATGCACATTATCCATATCTGTGTCGGAAGAGCCTCCCACCAATACCATCCGACTACCAGCTGCTACAGCGGCAACACATCTCTTTGCAGCGACTTCTGAACTCTGATCTGCAGGGTCAATGAGGATGGCGTGGCGGGTCCCTGTTCCAGGCCGGCAGACATACTCTAGGAGCCAATCAGGCTTATCGCTCACAAAGCCCCGTCTGGAATTTCACATCTAAGGCTTTCACACCTTTTTTCAGACCGGTGTGCACAAACCCGAGCTCTGGGGCCTATACCATCACGATGTTGAGTAAAAATCATTCATTTCATCAGGGTGTTGTAGAGGAATGGTAGTGAGTGGTCCATACGATAGTCAATACTGGAATGTGTGTCGTCAAACTCTTCGTGCACATGTTTGATGCCCAACTCAGTCAACCGATCAGCCATCTGCCTAGTCCCAAAATGGATATTGTACTGGTCTTTACTTCCACAGTCTAGGTAGATGCCTTTCAGAGATTGTAGATTCTCCTGTACATCTCTACGCTCTACCATGACGACGGGGTCATGAGAAAGCCATCTTTCCCATGCCGCTTCATCGAGGATACAGGTGCGCATGTCCACAGGAAGTGATACTCCCTTCACGGCACTGGGATTTGGATCATATGAAGCGCCCATAGCGAGTATCATCAGTGTATGGAAATCTTCACCCTTGACCTTCAATCCACTATCAATGTGTTCGAGGAATCCAGCAAACCCTCCTCTCTTTTCCACAGCGGTCACCGCCTTAGGAAAATCTCCGGCGAAAAGACGATCCCATCCCATATCTCCAGAATGGCAAGCGAACGCTCCCCAGGTCTCAGGGAAGAGCATTCCATGGACGATTGCACCGTAGCCACCCGAAGACTTACCGAAACAACCCCTTCTAGCCGGTGAGCCGCCTACGGGATATGCTCCCTCTATTGTGGTAATCATTTCCTTTATGAGGAAGGTTGCCCAGTTCCCGGTGGCAATGGAATCGATATATTGGTTGCCGCCGAGACTGGTGAAGCAATCAGGGAATGCAATGGCGCAACACCCCATTTCCCCCTCTCTGACAAGGCGCTCGTGGCGTTGTGGAACACTCTCTTGAAACGGTTTCCAATTAGTATGCGCCTTGCCGCTTCCTGTGAATCCGACTAGGTCCACTAAGAGAGGGAGATCGGACATATCCTGCCAGCCCTTCGGTAGGTAAAGCTGCACCACCCTAGTCGAGGGGTCCCCGCACAAATTTCCCTCTAGAGCTGCCGACTCGATGGTGAGGTTGTGAATTTCTCCTTCAACCTCTTGAAATGGGTGATTTGGCATGACTCCTCACTTTGACCGAAAATCAGACAATATATCATAACTACTTACACCAGAACTCACCAATCCCCCGCCTCGGAATGAGATTTCTTGGCGCTTCTCATCGATCTCTAGAATGGTGGTACGTAGAAGGAATTGGGCGCCCCTAGAAGCCAGTCGAATCGCAAGTGCTTTTGTCAACCATGAGTGGGCGGTTTTGGAAGGGATGTCTTGATCAATCCCATTTGGAATCGTACTATACCAGTTTTCAGGAATAGTTGCTAATTCCTCGCTCAATATTATTTCCTCTGAGAATGGCATCTCTGGAAATCCTATCTCGGCTTCTTCAGTATAGATGATCACTTGAGCAGAGGGGGTTTTATCAAAAATAGAATGAGCATATTCTAAGGCCGTTTTAGGTGATCCGAGAATTGCTACATCCACTATCTAACCACCCCGATAGAATTTCTAACAATATCCAATGCAAAGACAGGGCATGCGGGAATACAGAGTTTACAATGAGTGCAAACCGGTTCGTCCACATACACCATCACTCCTTCAAGACGAAGCGCATCAACAGGACACAGAGCTATACAAGCTGCGCAACCAAAGCACCGATCCTC
>DAGM01000058.1:9030-17381 GCA_002495735.1 Euryarchaeota archaeon UBA54 | reverse complement strand
GAGTCCATGGGAGACCAGTCGAAGGAGGCAATAGGACTGTTCGAGCAGCGCTACTGGGACTTAGTCGGCCAGTTCGCCGAACACGGCTTCAACATCGATCGCTATGACCGCGTCACCGACTTCACACAAGACATTGCACTCGTACCTGTGTCCGCACGCGAGGGTGAGGGCATCCAGGACTTGTTGGCAGTCGTCATCGGGCTGGCCGAACGCTACCTCGAAGAGCAACTCACAGACATCGAGGGCTCTGGCGAGGGTACAGTGCTCGAAATGAAGGAGGAGCGTGGCCTAGGGAAAACGCTCGATGTCATCCTTCACCGGGGCTCCATCAAGAAAGGTGACAAGATTGTCCTCGTCACCAACGATGGAGGGCGCGCAACCCGTGTCAAGGGACTGTTCAGCCCGCGTGGCATGAGCGAGATGCGTGACGCAGGCAACCGATGGGATGCCTCCGAGGAGGCCCACGCAGCCAGCGGACTCAAGATTTCAGCTCCAGATCTGGATGGAGTGCTCGCAGGTACGACTCTGCGCGTGGTCCACAACGACTCCGAACTCGCCGAGGCGCTGGCAGCCGCACAAGCGGAGTCCGAACTCTCAATCGAACTCGAGGAGGAGGGTGTGTGCATCAAAGCGGACACCGTAGGAGGGCTTGAGGCACTGGCCAAGGAACTCAATGCAATTGACATCCCAATCAGGATGGCAAGCATCGGCAAGGTCAGCCGTAGAGACATTCGCAACACCGAGGCGGCTACCAACCCGCTGCACCGTGTCATAATGGCGTTCAGCACCGATATCCTAGCCGATGCAATCACCGAGGTGGAGAGTTCTAGGGCCGGAGTCAGGCACATAGGCTCGGACATCATCTATCGCATCCTCGAAGAGCATGAGGAGTGGGTCGAACAACGCACGCGAGAGCTTGAGGAGGCTAGCCGCGAGCAGGTGGTATATCCAGGCCGCATTCTGCTGCTTCCCGATCACACCTTCCGCATCTCGAAGCCCGCTGTAGTTGGCGTCAGAGTAGTAGCCGGGCGCATCCACGTCGGCCAGTACCTGCTCAAGGAAGAGCGTCGAATCGGGCGCATCAAGTCCATCCGCTCAGGCGAGAATTCGATGAAGGAGGCAATGCAGGGAGACGAGGTAGCAGTATCCATCAATGGAGTCACCGTTGGACGCCAGATTGAGGAGGGAGACAGTCTACTCGTGGACATCCCAGAATCGCACGCGAAGAAGCTCAGGAAGATGGAACTTACTGGAGCAGAGCAGGATGTTTTAGACGAACTGCTAGCCATTCATCGAAAGGATGACCACTTCTGGGGCCGTTGAGTATTTTGATGCGTTCAGCGTTCATGTATACCGAATGCTCAAGTAGTGAATGACTGGGCCTTAGAAGCGTTATAGGACAGGATTTGGTATGGCGAAGACTGCAGACCCAAAGGCTCGTGAATTGATTGGGACGGTGTCGCAGATTTCCAACGCCCTGATGAATGAGGTAGCCAAGGTCATCATCGGCAAGCAGGAGAATCTTCGCAGAATCACCATCGGAATCCTATCAAATGGAAACACCCTCATCGAGGACTTCCCGGGCCTAGCCAAGACACTGATGGCGAACACCTTCGCAACAGCTCTCGGATGCAAGTTCAAGCGTGTCCAATTCACCCCTGACCTACTGCCCGCCGACATCATGGGGACGTACATGTACGACCAGCAAGCAGGCGAGTTCAAGCTCAGGCCAGGACCGTTATTCACAAACGTCCTGTTGGCTGACGAAATCAACCGCGCTCCACCCAAGACTCAGGCAGCACTGCTGGAGGCCATGGAGGAAAAGCAGGTTACGATTGAGGGAATCACTCACAAGTTGCCGGCACCTTTCATCACAATGGCCACGCAGAACCCAATCGAGCAGGAGGGCACCTACCCACTACCCGAGGCGCAAATGGACCGTTTCCTGATGAAGATGTCAATGGGATATCCCGACCGCCAAGAGGAGAAGGCCATCCTGCAACGCAGGAAGCTGCGTGGAAAGGACGAGTACGACATCGAGCAGATCACCAGTCCGAAGAAGATTGTCGCCATGCAGAAGGCGCTCGAGACAGTGCACGTCGACCCTGCAATAATGTCCTACATCGTCGAGTTGGTCCAGCGTACCCGCGAGGACCACCGCGTCATCACTGGCGCTTCGCCGCGCGCCAGTCAGTCGCTATTCAAGACCAGCCGGGCATCAGCTGCAATCGACGGACGCGACTACGTCATTCCTGACGATATCAAGAACGTCGCACTCGAAGTCGTCAGCCATAGGATTCTTCTCAAGCCAGAATCAAAGATTCGCGGCGTCACCGGACGGCACATCACCCGCAAGATACTGTCCGAAGTGCCCGTCCCAGTCATCCAGTGATTAGCAAGATTCACGGTAGTCCCGTGGTTTTCCCTAACCGAGCGAGATGTCGGGGCCAGTAGTAATCGCTGTGGTGAACCACAAAGGCGGATGCGCCAAGACCACTACTGCGGTCAATTTGGCAGCAGCGCTGGCCGTGGGCAACGAGGAGTTAGGCATCGATGCGCGTAGGGTGCTTCTGGTTGACCTTGATCCGAAAGGAAATGTCGCAACTACATTCGGAATCGACAAGAAGTCGTTGGGCCCGACCATGAACGAGCTGTTCAAGGGAGGTGTGGATGGAGCGCCGGTCGCTCTGAACGAGTGCCTAATCGGCCCTGACATGTTGACTGAGGCGATGCGTGAGTCCTGGAAGTTGCACAATCCCGGACGCAAGCGCGGACCGCCGAAGGGAATCTCGATTGAGAATCTCTGGCTGCTTCCTGCCGACCTCGACCTATCGGGAGTTGAGATTGATCTAGCGACACGCATCGGTCGCGAGAATCGCCTCAAGCTGGCACTGCAAGACTCAATCGGCCACTTTGACGTGGTCATAGTGGACACTCCGGCCTCGCTCGGTTTGTTGACAATCAACGCACTGGCCGCAGCTGACTGGGTCATGATCCCAATCCAAGCAGAATTCTACGCCCTAGAGGGCATGGGCCAACTGATGAACGCCATCCGCGATGTCCAGAAGGCAATCAATCCGAATCTCAAGCTGTTCGGCATTGCTCTGACGATGGTGCAGACCAACAGCAACCTCGGAGAGGCGGTAGCAGAGCGTGCTCGCAAGCACTTCGGTGATCGGGTGTTCGAAACTGCAATACAGCGCTTGGTGGCAATAGCAGAGGCGCCCCTTGAAGGAGCACCGATAGTTATTGCTAAGAAGCCTAACAAGTCCAATCCAGGAAGCATGGCTTACTGGAATCTGGCCAAAGAGGCTGACGTCAGGATTGCAAGAATCCGCGGTGGCTAGCAGCCTTACTCGGCTTTGCTAACATCGGTGGCGCAGGCGCGACCGTCGGGGGATTCACCGAGTGTGTACTCGACTGTGTCGCCCTCATCGATGGTTCCTTCCACATCTGACTTGTGAACGAACAAGTCGTTCCCTTCTTCTCTCTCTATGAAGCCGAAGCCCTTCACGCGGTTAAACCATTTCACTGTACCCTGAGGCATAATTCCCCATCGCCCCGCTCATACTACTTCATCTAAACCCTCTGAGGGGCTGAAATTACAGTTGTCAGCGTCTATTCCTCTCAGACTCTCTCCAAAGCAGACTGTTTCACATCGAGCAATGCGGCTTCCCACTTCGATTTGAGTTCGGCCGCGAGTGACTTCAGGATCTCCTTGACTTCCTTCTTGGAAAGGTCTGCACGCTTAGCAAACTGCTCCTCGAGCTTGGACATCATCTCAGTCTCGCGTTTGTTGGCGAACTCGGCAACCCTCTGCTCCATCTCGACCTCTTGCTCAAGTGCCATCTCCTGGCGGCGCAGGGCAAGTGCAGCCTCCATGGTCTCTCGCTCAGCTCGGAAGCGGCGGTCGAGTTCGGCGAGAGTACCACGCTCTGACTCCTCTTCGAGTGACTTGATCCTAACTTCAACATCCGCCTTCATCTCTTTCTCGAGCGATTCACGCTCGTCCTTGAGTTGCTTCTCAAGTTCGGCCTCACGCGCCCGTCGGGCCTCAGAGAGGCGTTCGCGCATCTGCATCTCCTGCTCGAGACGGTGTCCCTCGACCTTCCTGTGGACTCCGGACTCCAAAGCCTCTCGAAGGTCCATCTCAACGCGGCGCTGCATGCGCCCCACATCTTGCGCCGCTTCAAGCTCCAAGCGCTCTTCAAGGAATGCTCTGCGGCGCTCGTACTCGGTCTCCATCTCCTCCTTTAGCCTACTTCGAAGTTGAATGGAGTGGGCCTCTATGCGACGGTCTCTCTCGAGGTCGAGTTGTTCGCGCAGGCGGTTCTCCTCACGGCGCAGACGGTGTAGCATCTCCTCACGCAGCAAGCGTTCTTCGCGCTCCAACGCATCGGTCTCAAGGCGTTCCATCTCGTCCTCAAGTTCGGCCCTCAGATCAGACTCGATCTGCTGCAGGCGCTCCTCAAACAGAATCTCGTTGGCCTTGCGCATCGCACCGTGCATACCAGAAACCCTTTCGGTCATCTCAGCGATGCGCATTCGGCGCTCACGTCGGATGCCAGAGCGCAACCTTGACTCCTCATCCAAGCGCTCTCTAGCACGGGTCACTGACTCCATGCTGGAAGAGGCAGCGAGAGCATGCTGTGCACGCAGCGCAGCCAGTTCGTCGATACCTCCGGCATCGTTGTTATCTGGTGACTTGCTCTCACTCACGGGTTCCCATCCCCAAGTTGTCGCTCGTTTCAGAGTATTTGAGAGCGAAGGGTCGGAATCGGCCGATAAAAGCGGTTTGAGGAGACTATCGGAGTCACCAAGCTAGAAGGTGACGTTGAACCCTGATTCGCAGGCAGGACACTTGAGTTCGCGAGTTCCAGGCCTAGGTCGGATTCTCAACGTCCTCTCACATCCTGGGCAATCAATCTCGACCTTGATGATCTTAGGAGTCAGGGTGAACGAGTTCATGCAGGCCCCACAGGTCATCTCCACAGGCCTCTCGTCAGTGCCAGTGACCACGACGGTGTTGCAGTGAGGACAGGGCAGGGCCTCGTCGGTCAGGGAATCTACCGTGGGCTGGTGGCCGACGCGGCAGACAGCACCGCATACCTTGCACTCCTTCTCACCTAAGCCCTGAGGGAGCATGTGTCCGCAGTGAGCGCATTCTGCGAGCGGTGGTGCGTACTGTGACTCAATCTCGACTGAATCCGCCATGGCACTCGATTCCGGACCGGGTTAATCAAGCGGTCGCAGACGAGTCTTTGTCTGAGCCGCCTATCGCGACCCTCAGCGCCTCCACCAAATCGTTGCGCAAATCCCGAGCCAAGTCCACTATTGTGGTCATCCTCTGGGGTCCAGTCCCAGTGACCCACATGCCGTTGAGTATGACGATAAGTGCGCTGGCTTCGTGCAGAGCTACCCCTGCTGCCAACTTGATCTCCCATCCAAGCAGCACGCCGCTGACCAGTAGAAACGTAATGCCCACTGAGATTGCGATGTTAGTGGAGACCGCTCTACGAGTCCGCTTTGAGAGTTCAATGAATCGAGCCAGCGCCCTCGGGTCCTCACCCGGTATCAGCACGTCGGCTGCGTCTAGATTGACCTGTTCGCCGCTGCCTACCGCCACGCCCACATCCGCTGCGGCAAGCGCTCCAGCGTCGTTGAAGCCGTCTCCGGCCATCATGGTGCGACGGGTCTTAGAACGCTCGAAGACCCACTGGGCCTTGCCCTCGGGGTCAACACCTCCCCTGCACGAAGATGATGGTATTCCGAGGGGTTTTGCGAACGCCTCAACGCTGGCCTGCTCGTCTCCACTCAGAATCTCGACCGTGACATTGTTCGCCCTGAGTGCAGCTATCAGCTCCTCGACGCCCTCACGGGCGTCATCGTGCGCGAACCCGAATGCGGCCACAGCGCGCCCATCGATGGCAAGTACGCTAGAACCATGACCGGCCTTCCTCGAGCCAGACAGCGCGGAGTCTACATCAAGGGGAATCTCGACACCGTGTTCCAACAGCCAGTCAGCGCGACCCAACATCACTTCTTGGCCACGCAACTTGCCGCTGACCCCTGCGTCGCCGTCAGTCAGATCAATGACGTTGCTAGCCTTCAGCGAGCGCTCCTCTGCAAGTGCTAGGATGCTCTTCGCGTAAGGGTGATTGGAACGCTGCTCTAGGCCGGCGGCAATCTGCAGGGCCCTGTACTCGTTCTCTTCCTCAGAGACGAACATGCCTGTCATCCGTGGTTGCCCGCTAGTCAGTGTGCCCGTCTTGTCAAGCAGCGCCAGCTCGACTCCAGCTGCCGCCTCTAACACATCACCACCACGTGCGATGAGTCCTGAGGCGGAAGCAGCCGAAAGCGCTGCGGCATGAGGCACTGGAGCTGCTAGTAGAAGTGAGCAAGGGCATGATACCACCCACAGAAGTAGAGTGACCAATATGGCCTTCGAGGTCGCACCAGCTACTAGGAATCCTATGGCAGGAGCGCCTATCATGACCAGTGGTACCCAAATGGCAGTGAAGCTTTCGATAGCGTTCTGAGTCTTAGTCGGCTGGTCTCGGTATTGCCTGACTAGATCAATCAGGCTGGAGAGTCTAGTGTCGTCCCCACTTGCTTGAGCACGGATAACGAGGGGCCCTCGAACCAACACCAGACCAGCCTCGACCAAATCTCCGGGTTTAACCGATATCGGCATCGGCTCGCCAGTCAGAGGGGCTCTGTCAATCGAACCAGCGCCCTCAGTAATGATACCGTCAACAGGTACCACCTCACCGGAACGGACCTCGACCATATCGCCGGGTTCGATGGCCTCGACGGGAGTCAGTTCATCCTCGTGGCAGTTTGCCATCGTCAAAGATCGGGAGGAGGATTGCGTCACATTCAGTGAGCGTCCCTCGCTCTCCACAGGTCTGCTCTCTAGCAACCGCGCCCTGCGCGGAAGCCTGTCCAAACCACCCTGCATGGACTCACGGGCCCTGAATAGGGCCCTTTCTTCGAGATGGGCGGCGAATCCGACTAAGCCAACCACCATCAGGGCCTCTGCCCATTCCTGCAGGTATACCGCACCGAAAACGGCGAGAGAGGTAAGTATCTGGAAACCGAGTACCCTGTTCTGGATGCTGGCAAAGGCCTCCTGAAACATCTGGTAACCTGCGAACAGCACGCCGAAAACTCCTATCAGCGCAGCCATCATGTCAGGAATGGCGTGAATCTGCTCTATGGCAATGACTCCGAATATCAACGGGACCGTCATCGCTGCTCCGAGTAGGCGTATCTGATCAGGCCTGAGCTTGGAAGACTTCGAGGGGACGAGGATGTAATCCGAACCTAGGACCTTGTCGTATCGCTGCTCGGACAACGCTCTGAGGCTCATGTCACCCATCCACAGTCGCTGTAGCTCGATCTTACCGTCATCGAGACGGACGTTGAGAACACCTGGGATGTCCATCAGAGAGGACCTCAGTGCCCGGCGTTCGATTCCCAGTCTGGCGGCAACCTCTCTGGGAGTCAAACCTACGACACTAACCCAGTCCTCCTTTGGGCTGTGTCCAAGGTTCTCAAGCACCGATGAGGCTCGAGACACCTGTCCCTTGCCAACGTCGAGCGAGAGTCTGACGGAGCCTTCGGTGGCTGAGACCCTGCACTGCTCGATGCCCGGTAGCCTGCTGACCGCCCTCGTCGCCTTCATCGCGCAGTCGGGACAGTCCATTCCCCTGATGTCCCATTCGAACTCGTGGACTCCGTCGGCAGCAAGATCTGCGTCAAGCACGCCGATTGCCGATTCAGCTACTGCTTCTATCGCCGGTTCGGGCTTCGGCTCGGGCTTCTTGCTTGCCTTGGAACGGAGGAAGCCCGGCATCTTCAGAGATGGCAGTTTGAACATAGAGGGCCGGACAGGGGTTTCTTCCGATTTCTTGGAAACCGGGGTCTCCTCTTCATCATCATCCAGTATGAGGAACTCCTCTCGTTCCTCGTCCACGAACAGGCCATCTAGCGGTCCCGCTTGAACATGATGATTCATTCTCAGGCGGTGGAGTCATCAGCCTCTTACTGCCCCGCATCCTCATGGTCGAACTGCCTAAGGACCGTAAATGGGACATGCTGGTGTTCGACGTCGACGGTACCCTGATGGACGCAAACGGCTACCATCCAGAACTCATCCCACTGATTCGCGAGGTCGAGACTAGGGGGCTGACGGTGTCTCTGGCCTCGGGACGCACGCTACCTAATGTGACCCCAATCAAGCAATCTCTGGGAGTTTCCGGATTCATCATCGCCGAGAACGGTGGCATGGTGTGGGATAGTGGAGAGGGGCGTGAGATAGTGGCACTAGCGGACGGTTCGAGAGCGAG
>DAGM01000058.1:0-8654 GCA_002495735.1 Euryarchaeota archaeon UBA54 | reverse complement strand
GAATCGAATCGCTGGCGCGAAACCGAGTGGTGTCTGTACGAAAAGGAAGATGCAGAACTGATGCGTCAACTTCTCGCAGACACCGAGTGGTCCGACCTCATCGTCGTCTCGACGGGATTCGCCATCCACATCACAGCCCCCGGAGTCGACAAGGCCTCAGGGCTACGAGTGGCCTTCGAACAACGCGGCATCGACCCTCGGAATGTGCTAGCCTGCGGTGATGCGCCCAACGACGTATCGATGTTCGAGATGTGCGGCTCCTCGGTCGCTGTCAACGATGCCTACGAGGGGGTCGCCGATGCTGCTGACCTACTGACCGACGCCCGTGGGACCGAGGGTTCGGTTGAGCTTCTCAAGGCCCTGATAGACATCCTGTGAGCGTTAGTGGTGCAGGTGGCAGGATTTGAACCTGCGAAGCACTACGCATCGGATCTTGAGCCCGACCCCTTTGACCACTCGGGTACACCTGCGGCGCTGCTAGGGAAGTTTGGCTCTTGATACTCGCGCCTCAAGGGCTGTTGCGGGGGAGAGCGAGGAATTGTTCAATAATCCCCTGCGTCCCACTCGTGACGGGTTGCTCTGATGGACGAGGAAGGTACTGCATCTAGACTCAACAAGTATCAGTTGCTCTCGATTGAAAAGTCGCTTTTTGAACTCGCTCGCAAGCAGAAGTCACAAGCCATCCCGGTCAATCTCCCAGTCCCGGCATTCTGGTCCTCCGTCGGTCAACTCCTGCAACACTTGGAGGCCGATTTGGCCGAGACCATCAGGGACAGGGGCATGACTGCCGAGGCCCAGCTCAAGTCGCGCAGACTCGGTACCATACGGACCTGCGTCAGTGACCTGACTCGCCTGCGCCTCAATGCCTTCACTCAGCACGCCGTGCTCTCGAACCTACTGAAGTCACCACAGGGCGATGCGATGAGTATGTCAGCGAGTTTTCAGAGCCTTGACTGGGAGAGACATGATCCCTCCGAGAGGGCCTACCACTCTGGGATAGGTCATCTCGTGGAGAAGTACAAGCACGAAGTCTCCTGGAACGCCCTACTACATGGCTCCAGCATAGAGATTCCAAGTCTTCCAAAGGTCGGTGGGCACGAACCTCTGACTGAGTTTGTCGAGCAGGAAGGGACGGTACCTCAGCAGACTCCCGCTGTAGATAACGCACCGGACAGTAGCGATTGGCAGGATCCTGAATTCGACGAGGAGGATAGGATCCGTCAAATCGATGCCTTTCCCGACCGCGCCACCGGCGCAGCCTCTCCTGCCCCACTCCCGGAGCCGGATCCAGAGGAGAGTGGGTTGCGCCGAATCCTCATCCTTCAGGATCTCGATGAGCCGATTATCACCGAGAACGGTTCGGAAATTACCCTGACTGCTGGTGATGTGGAATCATGCCCGGCCCCGATTGCCGACAATCTCATCGCCGCCGGTCTGGCCGAGCCGGCTCCACTATGAGGCCAATGACTTAGTGTCGCCGAATCTTAAAGTGGCTCACCAAAGGTGAGCCAATGGGCAAGACAATCACAAGGAAACAAGTAGCAGAACTCAGAAAAGAATTCGATGCTGAATCATCGAACAAAGTCGCTCAGAACGCGGTCACTAACGTCCAGCTGCCGAACCTGACGCTGAATAGAGACCTTGTCCAAGACATCGACGACTCGTTCAGCACCAAGTTGGACGATTGGAAGGTGACGGCTCAGATGAGGAGTGGTCGTTGCTGGCTTTTCGCCACTCTGAACCTGCTCAGGGTCGGGGCGATGAAGAAGATGAAACTCAAGAATTTTGAGTTCAGCCAGGCCCACATCCACTTCTGGGACAAGTTCGAGCGGGCCAACCACCTGCTCGAGGCAGTCATCGAAACCTCCGACCGTCCGGTCGACGACCGTACCATCCACTTCCTGCTCTCTGATCCGATAGGTGATGGCGGCCAGTGGAACATGGCGATGAATCTTATTCGCAAGCACGGGCTGGTACCGAAGTCGGCCTACCCTGAGTCGAACTCCAGCAGCGCGACACGCTGGATGAATGCCGAGCTGAAGAACATACTACGGAGCTCGGCGTGTGAAATCAGAGCAATTGTCGATGGCGGTGGCAGCGTCGAGGAAGCTCGCGAGCACAAGGAGAAGCGCATAGCGGATATCTGGAATATGCTGTGCATCCATCTCGGAACTCCTCCGAAGACCTTCAACTGGCAGTGGCGCGACAAGGACAACGAGTTCCATCGAAAAGGTAGGATGACGCCGCAGCAGTTCGCCGCCGAATTCGTCGACATCGACTGGGAGGACTACGTTTGTATCGTCAACGATCCACGCAATGAGTACTACCAGACCTACACCATAGACTTCCTACAGAATGTCGCCGGAGGACCTCCGGTAGTCTACCTCAACGTACCGAACAAGGAGATGAAGGCAATCACCCAGAAACTGCTTGAGGATGGCATACCGGTATGGATGGGGTGCGACGTCGGCAAGGAGATGGATCGCAAGAGGGGTTTGTGGGACGCTAATCTGTTCGATGTTGAAGGGCTCTACGGGGTCAAATACGGTATGGATAAGGCCGACAGGTTGCGCCATAACCAGACCATGATGACGCATGCGATGCTGTTCACCGGAGTCGATGTGGTAAACGGCAGACCACGCCGCTGGCGCGTAGAGAACTCATGGGGTACGGATACCGGTCAGAAAGGCTACTACACGATGAACGACAGTTGGTACGACCAGTACATGTTCGAGATTGCTGCTCCGACCTCATACCTAAACGAGAAGATGCTGACAGGATTGGAGGCTGAGCCAGTAGTGCTGCCAGCCTGGGACCCGATGGGCAGTCTAGCCTAGGTTGCGCAGGTTGATCTCAATAGTCACCGAGTCGGGAATAGGAATCCTGAGGACCTTTCTCAGCGCCTTCTCATCCTTTGCAGTGTTTGTGACCAGCTCAATCAAGCGCTTGTGGACCCTCATCTCCCAGTGGTCCCAAGTCTCGGCGCCCTCTCCGTCGGGGCTCTTACGGCAGGGAACGACTAGTCTGCGAGTAGGTAGCGGTATTGGCCCACGCAGGTTGACACCGGTCTCCTCTGATATCGCCTGAATTTGTCCGCAGACGCCGTCGACGTCAGAGTGATTCTCTCCAGTCAGCTTGATGGTGGTGACGACTGGCATCAACTCACCACTAACCGAATCACTTCTTCTCGACCTTCATGCAGACGCCAGCAGCCACAGTCTTGCCCATGTCGCGTATAGCGAAGCGGGAGAGCTGTGGGAACGCATCCATCTGCTCGATTGCCATTGGCTTGGTCGGCCCGAAGCGTACGAGGCACGCATCTCCAGTCTTCAGGAAAGCCGGGTTGGCCTCCTTCACACCCTTCGTAGTCTTCTCCAGCAGTTCGACGAAGCGGACTGCTACCTGAGAGGTATGGGCGTGGAACACTGGGGTGTAGTTGACGCCGATTGCCTTCGGGATGTCCATCAGCTGAATCTGGCCGATGAAGGTCTCGTCGTGGCGAACGAACATCGGGGGGGTGTCGGTGTACCCTGCTACGTCGCCTCGGCGAATGTCATCGGCTGACAGGCCGCGCACGTTGAAGCCGACGTTGTCGCCTGGCTCAGCCTTTTCAACCATAGTGTGGTGCATCTCGATGCTCTTGACCTCAGCCGACTGCTGGCTTGGGTTGAACATGACTGTCTTACCGGAGTGCAGGACGCCGGTCTCGATCTTGCCGACCGGAACAGTTCCGATTCCGCTAATCTTGTAGACGTCCTGAATTGGCAGGCGCAGAGGCATGTCGGTGGGCTTTGGGGGCATATTGATTGCATCAATGGCCTCAAAGAGAGTCGGTCCGTTGTACCAAGGCGACTTGTCGCTCTTGTTGTAGATGTTGTCACCGTCGAATGCGCTGCACGGAATGAAGGGGATTTCATCAGTCTTGAATCCGGCCATCTTCAGGAGGTTTGTTACCTCAGTAACGACGCTGTTGTACTTGTCCTGTGACCAGTCTACACCGCTGATGTCCATCTTGTTGACGTTGACAATCAACTGCTGAACACCGAGGACGCGGGCCAAGAAGGCGTGCTCCTTGGTCTGAGCGTTGACGCCGTCGTTGGCAGCAACGTTCAGCACAGCGGCATCAGCCTGGCTGGTGCCGGTAATCATGTTCTTCACGAAGTCGCGGTGACCAGGTGCGTCGATGACGGTGAAGTAATAATTCGGGGTGTAGAACTCCTTGTGAGCAACATCGATGGTGATTCCACGCTCGCGCTCCTCCTTCAGTCCGTCCATCACATAGGCGAAACCGAATCCGGCCTTGCCTCGCTCCTGTGCTTCCTGCTCAAACTTGTCAATCTCGTGCTGTTCGATATGACCAGTGTCGAGCAGTAGTCTGCCGACGGTCGTCGACTTACCGTGGTCTACGTGACCGACGAATACTATATTCAAATGCGGCTTCTTCTTATCTTCCCACTGTGAACCCATAATGTACACCTTCTGAGTGTCCCGCCGACCGAGGGGGCATATATGAATCTCACCCCCTCTGTAAAGTGAGGCCACTTCCGGGCAGCATAGCGTAAAGCGCGCGGGCACTAGCGATATTGTAGCTCGACCACCATGCGATTAACCTGAGTGGTGTGAGTCTCCTCGTTCACAATATCAGTAGTCCAGTCACCCGGCTCGTAACCCCTGACCGTCGAACCACCGATGACCATCCACACGCATCGGTCCTCGGAAGAGCAGTCCCCGGCGTCCCTACTCTCATCGTCAATCGACGAGGTGTTGGCGATCTCGTCTTCGGTGCTGTTGTACATGTACAGATCCAGTTTGTTTGCTGTGGTCGTCCCTCCAATCCCGCCGCCAAGCTGATCGTCATCCTCGGCGGGATATGTTAGCTTGATTCTGACATATCGGATTCTGTCCTTGGTTTCTTCGTCATATGTGACAGGGTACTGCCATGTCATGACTATTGGCTCTTGGATGCGACGGTCCATTTCGAAGTCCTTCCAGACCCCACGGTAGTTGACGTACAATGTGGAGTCGTGGTGATCGACGTATCCGTTGTCGTCCTTGACTGTGAGGCGGATGTCCCAGGCACCTGCAGGGAGGTCTTCCCACTCATAGGTCTCGCCAGTTGCATCGACGTCGTTCTCAGAGTTGCCATCTCCGTCTGAGTCAGTGTTAGTGTCGAGGTCCCAGCTGTACTCGACGAGGTACTCTTCGGCGTAGCAGTTGGAGTCATCGGGGTCGCAGCCAGCCCATGACCCGGATCCATCCAGCGTCACCGTGGTCGAGACGCTAATTTCTCTATCGTTGATATCCTTGTCATCATCGCAGACCCAAACTAGCACGAAGTCACCACCAGGGGGCTCCTCGCCCTCACAGTCGTCATCCTTAGCGGCGGTAATCTCAGCGTGCGGCTCGCGGGCCGAGGCATCGAGCACCGTGATGGTCATGCTGGCCGAGGCCTCGAGGGAGCCGTCACCGACGTTCAGACGGACGGTGTAGTCACCAGGCTGGGCGTAGGAATGACTGGTGGTCAGGCCGGTGCCAGTGTTGCCATCTCCAAAGGTCCAGGTGAAGGTCATCGAGTCGCCGTCGGGGTCGGACGAGCCCACGGCGCTGAAGGTCACAGATTCGCCGGTCTTGATATTCTCAGAGGGGTCGATGGACATCATAGCGGTGGGTGAGTCATTGCCGGTCAGGATGTTTAGGCAGCCCGCCATTGAGGAACAGAGGAGGACTGCGACGAGCATCAGGGTCAACTTGCGCAGGCTAGTCATCGGTCCGGTCTGGAAGACCGGCTGAAATCAACCCTGCGCTACTTGGAGTTCGGCACTTGACCATTGAATAGGCCTCCAATACCTCGATTAGAAGTCAAAAATGGACTGTTGGCGGGAACCTGACAACAGTTCTGCCTCACTCCAGCCGAAGGCCTCGGTGATTCTGCCCAGCGACTTGGCCAGTCGTCTCGCGTAGTAGTCGGGGTCGTACTTCGGTGGGTCTTCGTCAATCTCGTCGACCAGCCAAGGTTCTACGGTCATTGGACTCGACTTAGCATTGATTACGATGTATCCTACTTTCATCCCTGGTGTGAACGGCAGACCACGTCTGATTCTTTCCTTCGCCGCGCGCACGTAGGGCAGGCCGTCGGGGTTATCGTAGATCTTGGAGAAATCTACCGTTCCGTTGCGCCTCAGTGTGCCCTTGCAAGAGCGGCTGATGACGAGGTCAGCGGCATCGACTTTGCGCCCCTTCACATCGTCAATGACTGCCTTGGTCATCTCCACAGCGGCCCACTCCTCGCCGCTCAGTATCATCTCGAACATCTCAGTCATGGTACTAGTCAGCAAAGCGAAAGAGTCGGTCCTGCGAACCTCGTAGCCGCGGATTAGCATCTCCTCTCGCGGCCACACGACGCGTCCGACGTAGCGTTTCTTAGCGCCGTGGCTGAAAAACGCCGACAGGGCCGTCTCGAACTCGAGTTCAGCACCCTCACGGGTGAAGCGCTCGGCCAGCCGCTCGCCAAACTGCAGGGTTTCTCTCTTCGCCTCCTCCCAATCAACGAAGCTCTCCTCGCCCTCATCGGGGCGGTTGATTGGGGCTTGCTTGTTTACGGGCGCACGCACGAAAATTGAGTCGGTGTCGGAATAGACCACCTTATGGCCATCGCTCTCCACTTGGGCTATGATATCGCGGATGTTGTGGCGGGCCCATTCAGTGATACTGGCACCGATGTCAGGATGAGTGAAGCGATAGAAACTCGAGGCGAAGACCCCGTAGAACGAGTTCATCAGGATCTTGACTGCGTACTGCATCTGGTCTTGCAAAAAGGCCTCGGCCTCGTCACCCGCATCTCTAGCTGCAGTTAGGGCGGCCTTGTGCTTGTCACGGCTCTGCATCAACTGCTCAAGCAAATGCGGGACTAAGCCGATCCGTTCGTCTTTGGACCTGTAACTGGTATGAGTGGTGGGCGAGACATTGTAGGAGTCGTCGGTGGAATCGTCCCTAACAAGCGTGGTCGGGCAGATGTTGTTGGCTATCATGATTGAGGGATACATCGACTTGAAGTCGAGTACGACGACCCATGGGCTGATTCCAGCGTCCACCTCGTGTACGTAGCCACCGGCTATCTGATCTCTTCTGCGTGGACCTGAGTTGGTTGTCGGCACCGCTACGTTGCTGCGATCGGCTAGGCGAATCACCAGCGAGTCAATCCACTGGCTGGTGGTGCCTGCCGAGGCAGTCTCGACAGTAGTCATCGATACTGAGGCCAGTGCCTCCTTGCGGGCCACCGACTGAAGGCGTCCGAGTATGTCGAGGGGGAGCACGGTGTCGCGTACGCAGTACTCGAGGACCTCATCGGGGCGCTCAGCCCATTCTCGGTCCATCTGACTGGCGTCGATGTCGAGTTTGTGCTTGTCCTCATCTTCTGGCCACAGTAGCTTGGAGACGTAGCTTAGCGTCTCGCGCTGCGGCCTCAGGGTCGAAGTATGCACTTGCCACCAAGCGTCCAGCGGTATCCTGCCGGGAATCCTCCAGACTCGGTTCTGCTGGCGAGTAGGGAATAGTCTCTTGTTCTCACTCTGCAGCATCGGAACCCTGCCCCAGCCGTACAACGCTGCGGCCTCCATCTTCGAGCGTCCTGCCAGCACATCTGTCCTCTCCTCCATCCGGGGCAGGTCGAAGTTATCGATGTTATATCCGGTGATAATATCGGGGTCCTCCAAGCGCACAAGACTGGTTAGACCCTCCATGATGTCGCCCTCTTCGCCCCGGAAGGTGTGCTCACTGCGCTCGCCGCCTCTGTCAATGACGGCTGCGGCACATAGAATTCTGTTTGACTGGATGCTGGTCTCGAGGTCGAAGGAGAAGGTGACGAAGGGTGTGCGGAAGGGTTCTGTCTTAGCGAGATTATCCAGAGTGCACGAGACAACCATGTCGGTTGGATAGATTCCAACTCCGCCGACATCGGCTATTCTTCCGGCTGCTATGGCACGGTCGGATGTTTGCTCGTCCCGTGCCTCTAGGGGGGCGCGCTCACCCGCCCAAAGCACCTCACCACGTGCCAATATATGCGGGCCGAGGTCGCAGTCTAGAAGCAGCCTTTGGACGAACAGGATATCAGCGCTGGTGACCACCCAAGCGTCCTGTATCCTCTTGCGTAACCTACGGATTTCGTAGGGCTGCCTAACTTCGATTTTCCAGTGGGGCTTCTCACCTAGGCGCGTCCACTTGTCTCCGACCGAGGTAATCTCAACGACCTCGTCCATGCCCCTCAGGTAATCCAGCCCAGCTGCTGACTCGGAAGCAGGTCGTGGACTGCCGGACTCTGCGACCACTAGGTAGGGCCTGAGGCCGTCCACGAGAAGTGTGACTGAGTGCCCGGAACGAGTTCGGCACCAGAGCTCAACCACTGTCTTGGGAGGCTTGCCATCAACAGCCCGGTTATTACCAGAGACAATGCACATCTCCTCCTCCCACTGCATAGTCGTCCCTCAGACTCAGGCTGTGCTCAGACGCCTTCAATCTATGTTAACACGAGAGCTCAAAACGATAGTGGAATGGGTGAAAGCGGAACCGTTGAAAGCCGACCCCCTCACCTGCGACATAATTGGGGTGCATTGGTGTTGGATAATGACAGCCCGGCCATCGACTGGGACAGCATGATA
>DAGM01000049.1 GCA_002495735.1 Euryarchaeota archaeon UBA54 | reverse complement strand
GATACGTACGACTTCAATTGTTGACAAATCCATGTTCATCCACTAGGGGGGGGCTTAATGACGAATTCGTCAATTGCCTAGGGTATGTTCGTCCCGGGCACAGGGTAGCGAATGAGTCGGCCCTCAGTCAATCGGTTACTTGTAGGAGGGGCTCTCGCGGAGAGGTGTGGTCAGAGAGTTGATTCGCCTTGAAGAAGTTCACAGGGCCTTCGGTCCACTGACAGTTCTAGAAGGGGTAAATTTACGCATCGACGAAGGCGATAGTATTGGCGTAATAGGGCACAATGGATCTGGAAAAACTACACTTCTAAGGACTATCAGTAACCAAGATCAGGATCTTGGAGATATTTCATTCGCCCCGGCATTGAGGCTTGCCTTTCTAACACAAATAAGAGACATAGACGATGATGCGACTCTGAGGCAGGAACTCAATCGTAGAGGGAGGCAATTTCTAGAACTAGAAGAAGAAATCTCTGAACTCGAAGAAAAAATGGAGAAACCATCGTTCTATGATGGCGACTGGCAGCCAGACATGGAGAGATATCAGGAGTTGCAGAGTTTGATGGCTCGATCAGGTGGTGGTGACGTCGCCGGGCATGCCCAGGAGATTCTCAAGGCACTGAATCTAGATCAAAACTCGATGGAAGTGCCACTAATCTCTCTCTCTGGCGGTGAGCGTGCAAAAGTCGCCCTTGCCAGACAACTGGTCGGACTGAGTCAGATTGATGTTTTCTTCCTTGATGAACCAACGAATCACCTCGACTTCAATACTCTCGAGTGGCTTGAGAGGTTCCTAAACAGATTTGATGGTGCACTGATGATAGTTAGCCATGATAGGTATTTTCTCGATAAAGTCTGCAATAACATCGTTGAGATTCAGGATTCGCATCTTCGTTCCTATCCTGGAAACTACACATCATTTCTAAAGCAGAAGGAAATCTTCCTACGAACATTGAATGATCGAATTGTAAAGATGCAGAAGGAGATTAAGCGTCTTAAAGGGGCTATGCAATCGATGAAGAGGGCTAACAAGTACGACAAATCGGTATCTCAGAAACATTTCATGATTTCACGCTCCCAACGAGAGTTAAAATGGCTGAATTCTTTGAAACCAAAGCAGCGCCAGAATCTAAATTTCAACCTCAAATCTGCAGAGAAGAGTAGTCTTGAGGTATTGGAGTTCCATGATGCAAGTTTGTCCTTTGAATCTCTTTCAAGACCAATAATCCAGAATCTAGAGGTAAGTGTTCGCAGGGGCCAAAAAATAGGAGTAATAGGTCCAAATGGAGCAGGTAAGACTACCCTCCTCAGACTCATTACGGGAGATCTAAATCTTGACTCTGGAGAACTAGATATCAGTCCCGGAGTTCAAATCGGTTATTTCCACCAAGATCATCGCTCCTTGAATTTTGAACTCACTCCGATCGAAGAGGTTCAGAAATTGAAACCACGGATGGAGTATGGTGAATTGCGAGCGCTTCTTGGACAATTCCAATTCACAAATGAAATGGTCACAACCCCACTTAGCAAACTTAGTGGAGGCGAAAGGGCCAGAATAGCTCTTCTCAGGCTTCTGCTTGAGGAAAATAATATGCTTTTACTCGATGAACCAACAAACCACTTGGACACGGATGCAAAGGAGGCCCTTGAGTCCGCCCTGATTGAATTTGATGGAGGTATTATTACGGTAAGTCATGACCGATTTTTCCTAGACAAAGTGTGTGACACAATTTGGGATTTACAAGGAGATGGAAACCTAATTGTTTGGCCTGGTAACTACTCTGATTACAAGAATAGGACGGTATCATCCAAGATTGTTTAGGTGTGGTTGAGCCAAAAACTATCCTATGATTCGTCTCCTGTGTATTCTGTGACGCGTATACCGAGCTTGCCTCTTCGGGCCTTTCGTGTCATTATCCGGTCCATCTTGCGGTGGAACTCGGACTCAAGATCAATCTTCATCGCTAGCGAGTGGCCGAGTATCAGAATCAGCAGGTCGGCGAGTTCCTCAGCAGCCTCCTCGTCGGGCTTGCCTTTTGTGATAGCAGCGGCGAACTCGCCCAACTCCTCAACAGTTAGGGCCACGCGGTAGCCCATGTCATGCCCGTTGTTTTCTTCAGATGCGAAAGCGTGCTTGTGGTGGAATGCAGCCACGCGCGACATCATTGTCAACCAAGAGCCGTTTGGGCTGTTTTGCGCCTCAATCTCTATCCAATCGTCTACACTAACTGGTCGTGTCATGGTGCTGGCTGAGTAAGGAGACCCATCAACGTAGTTGCCCTCCTGGTGGTGGCTGCCTAGAGTCACTTCCCTCGTATGGCAGCACCATTACCAGTCCACCTAATCCAGAAAGCACGAACAGGGCCAGTGATCCGAGGAAGTATGACACCCTTTGTGATTTCTCTTGTTCCAACTCATTGCACAGCACCCAATCAGGAGCCTCAAGGATATTGAGGACCAAATGCCTGTAGTTCATATCGCACTCACGCTCGTATTCCCTAACTACATCATCGTGCTCTTGCATCAGATCCATCATCATAGGAAACAGCAGTATGGAGCATCCAATGAGGACGAAGCCTATCTTCAGGTCATTGTCCAAGTCATCACCAACTAGGATAATAACGCCTTCACGCATTCGCCGACGAGTTCTCTCATGGTCGCCGCCATGGCATCGACAGCATCGTGGTCAATCTCTGCTTCGGGCGACCCTGGGGTCCTGCCTGCAGCCCAGTTCGAAGAGCATGCCAACGCAACGTGAGGGAGGCCTCTCTCGCCTACTAGTCTGGATTCTGGTCCGAGTGTCATCCCAACAACATCAGCCCCCAGACGCTCGAGCGCGTCAATCTCCGAAGGGGTCTCGAACTGAGGGCCTATGCACTGGGCTACAATTAGATCGCTTGCGACCTGTCCCTGAATGGCTTCGAGAGCTTTGGCGCAGGTCTCACTGGCGAGGGAGTCGAAGCACGACGTCCTGTCAGCGTGAATAGCGTTGTCGTCGTAGAATGTCCACGGCCTCTCTGCGAGGTCAAGAACGTCTGCTACAACTCCTATTGAGCCAGGAGGTAGGTCCTCGCGCATGCTCCCAACCGAGTTTATGCTGAGTACCAGTTCAGGCTGAAAACTGGCGGCAGCGTGGACGTTAGCACGGTGCTCAATGATGTGAGGAGGGGTTCTTGAGTCAGAGTCGGAATGATGTCTGTCAATAATCAATATCTCATCATCATCGACACTGACGAGTGTTACTGGTACCGGCCCCCATTCAGAATCCACCCTCATTGTGCTAGCCGCAACACCTGATGCAGAGGCTAGATGAGATGCGAAGGCGCTCATGCCAGTTCCACAGAGCACCGCTATGCGGGCCATCGGATCACTCCTTCAGACGCTCAATGAGCTCGGCCTTCTTGCCAGAAACAGGTTTGCCGGCCTCTTTCAGCAGTCCCTTGAGTTGGACTACCGTCATGGATTCGTAGTTAGATGAGTCATCGGAATCTTCAGTGGCCTCATCTGCTTCCTCGGGCACTGTTTCCTCCGTACCTTCATCAGCGACCTCATCTGGAATGTTTTCCGGATCAGCCTCAAACGGAATCTCCTCTTCTTCATCCTCGAATTTGACATCCTGCTTCTCAGCTTGCTCATCTTCAAGCACCTTCTCGAGAGTAGGGCCGTCCTTCGTGATGACTCCGGATTGCAGCAACTGAGTGCGTCGAATCATTACATCCCTGACAGGCTGGATTTTAGACGCGGCCTCCTTAATCTGAGTCTCAAGCGTGCCATCCAAGGAAGCCTTCTGCATTTCGACCCACGTAGAAGTGGCCCCCACCTTGAGAATGATGTCGCGGGCCAGTGTGCGCATCTGCTGTTTCTGACTCCCCTTGATACGGTGCCTCGATAACAGCAGCGGCTTGATCCTGATGTAGAAGCCGTCGACGGTGACTACGTCTACCGTGTCGTCAATCTTGCCACGTTCTCGACGAATCTGTCGGCGGATATGATCCTTCAACAGTTCGTGCCCGATGTACTCCGTCAAAGCATCCGCCCCGACCACACCTGAAATCCTGAACTGCACCTTGACATGCATCTTGGAGAAATCTCCGTCAAGTTCGTTCTGCATTATCTCGTAGTGCCGACCGATGAGCTGCTCCTCGTCCTCTGCAATCGTCTCGCCGATGACCTTGAAAGACCAGGGGTGACGAGGGGCTCGAATGGTAAACCAGCGCTTGGACTTCCACTTGTCCCGCTGTTTGCGTGCCGCTGCCCTTGCTACTGCTCCCTTTGCCATGACAACGACCTCTTCTCGGGGGCTACCCCGTATGCGGGCCGTCCGACCTGCCCCCAGTATTTGAATCAAAGCCCCGGGAGCGCCTTCGTGTCTGAGCAGTAGGCGCATTCAAGGGCGAATCGCCCGTGCTGGGGGTATGGGGCTGCACAGCGCGACCTGGAGGATTCATGCAAGCGCTGTCGACGACCTCAACCTGTTGGAGGAGAGTCTGCGTTGGCTGACCGGAGATGACTGCAATCTGACTGTCGGGAAAGACAAGTCGTGGCACGGCTCCGAGCAGACTGTCTTAGAAGCCACGACTAAGCGGAAGAAGGCTGCGTTGAAGGCGCTCGCAAGACTAGGGGATGAGGTGCTGGAGGGGCTGCTCGATGAAGGAGTCTCGAGGAGAATCGACGATGAGAAGGTCATGCACGTCAGAATCAAGCTCTCGAACTTAGCACGCGGAGAGATTGTGCTAATTTCAGAGGATGATACGGTATCGGTCGCTAAGGGCCAATTCAAGATCGAGTCCTACCCTGGTAGCGAACCCTCAGATGTGATTACCGAGACGATACTATCGATGCTGAATTCCTAGTTGCTAGGAGCAGTACCGAGCAAGTTTATTACTCGATTATGCATCCCCCTAAATGAGCAACCATGACTCATGTCGTCACTAGTGCGTGCGTGCGCTGTAAATACCAAGATTGCGTTGCAGTCTGCCCCGTTGAGTGCTTCCGGGAAGCTGATGAGTACCTCGTCATCGACCCTGATGAGTGCATCGACTGCGCCGCTTGCATTCCAGAGTGCCCGGTTAACGCGATCTTTGCAGACACGGACCTACCTGAAGAGGAGATGAGTTGGTTGGACAAGAATGAGGACGAGGCACCCGACCTACCTATGGCAGAAGGCGATTCGCCGGTATTAGCAGATTCTTGATTACAGGTTCGACCTGAATAGGTTCTTGAGTACATACCGGAAGGCATGGCCATGTCCAAGTTGGTAGACCTGCAGAAGATGCGTCACGGCACCGAGTTGCTAAAGCGCGGATTCGCCAAGATGCAAGAGGGTGGTGTCATCATGGACGTGGTCACCCCTGAGCAGGCGCACATCGCCGAAGATGCTGGGGCGACCGCAGTGATGGCGCTAGAGAGGGTTCCAGCCGACATCAGAGCTGACGGGGGCGTCGCTAGGATGAGCCATCCCAACCTGATTAGGGGTATCATCGAGACCACTACCATCCCGGTGATGGCCAAAGCACGCATCGGGCACGACGAGGAGGCTCGGGTGCTTCAGACATTAGGAGTTGACATGGTCGACGAGAGCGAGGTGCTGACTCCGGCGGACCCATTCTACCACATCGCCAAGAACGACTTCACCATTCCCTTTGTGTGCGGCTGCACCAACCTCGGAGAGGCCTGCCGCAGGATAATGGAGGGGGCAGCGATGATTCGTACTAAGGGCGAGGCCGGCACGGGTAACGTCGTCAGCGCCATACAACATGCGAGACTGGTAGCCGAGGAGATTGCGCTACTACAGAGTGTCGACGACGCTGGGTTCGAGGTCATCGCACGTACGATATCCGACGGTTTCCGAGGAATCGAGTCGGAGAGCGAGCACGGTATAGTAGTTCAGAACACGCCTTTCGGAAGTATGGATGCCTGCCACGACTTGATTGTCGAGATTATGGGCGAAGTTAGAGAAATGAGTAGATTGCCAGTGGTAACATTCTCGGCCGGAGGGATAGCAACTCCAACGGACGCCGCTCTGCTAATGAAGCAGGGGATGGATGGAGTGTTCGTCGGATCTGGTATTTTCAAGTCCGAGCACCCAGCGACCACTGCCTCGGCCATCGTAATGGCCACACACCACTTCAACGACCCTGAGAAGGTAACCGAAGCCTCGTCGATGATGGCTGGAAAACCCATGGATGGTTTAGAAATCGAAAAACTCGATGTTCGCATGGCAGAGCGTGGCTCGTAGTCAGTCACGCTTTCCTCGGGTGGTGCCGAGTCTCCTAGGCCTCTTCCGTTCCTTCTTTCTCGGCTGTGACTTGGAGTCAGCATCCGTCCTAGTTCCACCCAGAGTAATGGAGCCTTTCTCTAGGAGCTCGTCGGCAAGAGATGAGGCGAGTTCTTCGTCCTCGTCGGGGGTCCTGAGGGCATCCCGAACAGACTGATTGTGCTCCTTGATTAACCTCTCTCGCTCCTCACGCTGAGCCTTGAGTTCGTCTCGTATCTCGTTGACCTGATCCAGCAAGATTTTGATTTCGGAATGGATGTGGTCTGCACCCTCTCTAGAAGAAACGAAGGCGTTATGCAGCCTGTCTCCTTCAGCCCTCAGGAAGTCTCTCTCCTCAAGCACCGGCTTAATCTCCTCCCAAATGCCGTCAGCCTCCTTGTGAGCATCCAGCATGGCCTTGTGCTGAGAGTCCGCCTCAGCCTTGAGTAACTGAATTGAGCCCTCCATATCGCCAAGATCTATTTCGATAATCTGAAATTCCTCGGCTGCTGGCAGCAGCTCATCTCGCTTGGCAATCAGCGACTTGAGTTTCTTCAGCATCGCATTCTCTTTATCTAGAGTCAACGATCCATCCGTCATTATACGGTTCTCGATTCTGTCTATCTCTCCAAGGGTCTCGGACAGTTGGATGACAATTGACTTGGTGCCGTCATCACTCCTCTTGCCTCGACGCTGAGTTATCAGCTCGCGCATCTGGGCTTGAATCTCATCGCGCTTGGCCTGATGTACCTTGGCCCTGACGCGAACCTCCTTCTGTTCATCCAAGCGTTCCTTGATGCGTTCTCTGAGCTCTTTGGACTGCTGTTGAACTGAATCACGAGAATCAGCGGCTCGACGAGCGTTCTCGTTGTGTACGTTCCTCTGCTCACGCATCCGCCTGAGTTTGGTCTCCATGGCATGCAGCCTGGTCCTGAGGTCGTCAGCAGGCCTCTCTCCGTCATCTGGCACAGGTAGGGCAGAGGGAGATGCCCTTTGAATCGACCTGAGTCACAGCCCCAGTAGGTTCAGCAGGAATGGGAGCATGGGCGAGAGAATCGCAATCGCTGCCCCGACCATGAAAAGACCGCCCAGCGTCATCTTGATTCTCGTGAACAAATCGGACCTGACCTGTACCGTCAGCACCCGTCCTGAAATCATGTTCCCTGCATCGTCCTCGAGTCTCACTGTCACTGTCGCCTCACCCATCGACGATGGCAGCAGGCTCTGCCACACGATACTGGTTGCAGAGATGGTGCTGAGCAGCGACGATGAAATATCGGCTGAAAGATTTTCAGAATCGGCTGAGAATGGTTCTATCCTGAGTCTGTATACGCACTCATGCGGCCTAAAGTCAGGGGTCTGGACCTTGAGAATCACGTCCCTCGGATTATCCTCCTCGTTGAGCACGAAGGCGAACAGGTTAGCCTGACCAACTACTAGATTCTCCATATCCACGTCGAGCCATATGCCATCGTCAGTGTGTCCGTCAATGCGTCGCATCCTGATTCTATCATGCAGCCTGAAGAAGGGAGGGCATTCGCTGCGAGCGCGTGAGAGTAAGCGGTCCCACGTCTCCTCGCCGAGCTCGGGATGGCTGAACAGCCCCTCAATGGCTGACGAGTCCACCATCGACTCCAAAGCGGCTCTGAACTGCCTCTCATCAATTAGGGATGAGCGCCGCAGGTACAGCAGGTGCAGTAAGGTCTCCTGCAGCTCCCCCCTACTACTGTGCTCGTGTATCTTGGAATCTAGTGACCCTAGGTACTGGGATATCCTGACTGCAAGCAGAGGATCGATGTGAGCCCTGATTACATCGGCGAATGGACGACTGAGTAGGGCCGGGTGGATTGGCGGAGAGAATGCCTCCAGCATACCCCATGGCTCACTTGTGTTGAAGCGTGGACGGTCCGAGACCATATGCACGCCGTGTCCTGACAGCAGAGCCCCTGTCGAGAAGGCCACTAGTATCGGAGTGGCGACGACTTCCTCGGGAAGCCACAAGCTCGCTGCTAGTAGAACGGCGGCCATGGCCATCAGTATTATGGTGACCCCCAGTTGCCTGATTGCACCGTCTATGGTGGCCCTCATCTCAGCGTAACCGTGAGCGCTGTTGAAAGTCAGACCGATTGTGGTCAACTCCTTCGCCTCGAGTCTGAAAATCGTCCTTGTGAGCACCATCAGCCTCAGGAGTATCAGCAGCAGAGCGGTGTCGGCCACCAACATCAGCAGAGACAATCCATAGATTCCTGTCGACATACTCAGCCGCCCGACAGCGACTTCAATGTGATCGGCCCACCATTGCGGGTTCGATGTGGTGAAGGTTTGAGCCAGCCCATAGAGAGCTATCACCATCAGCGGAAGAAACAGGACTAGTCTTGCTCCGTCACTGATGAGGAGTCTGTCTGCTCTGAGCAGGAGCTCCTCTTGCGCCTTTAGCCTCTTGATTCCTTCCGCGGCCCCAGGACTACGCTGCGGCTCAGATATCGATCGAGGAGGCATCTCAGGGGCCGGAGGGACGGTATCTTCCAAGGAGTCGGCCAATGCCTCGAGATCATCTGTTCGGACATCTTCCATCACAGCACCTCGTCGGTTCTAGCAAGGATACATAGAGAGATATTTCTCGACATCTCAATAATAGAGCCGTTGTAGGAAATGCCGTCGTCGGTCGCACTGACCTTGGCCCCTATCCCTATCCCGGTAACTTCGATAGTTCTGGCGTCAGTCGGCCCCATCACCATCATCTCGATGGTGGCAGTAGATCCTATCGGCAAGGCTGAGAGGGGCAGGAGCAGTCCTGACCTAATAGGCTCCAACTGCCGCTCTATGATTGGGATACGTTTTCCACTCGGTGTCCTCTCGGGATAACCTAGCATCTTGTCGAGTGCCATTTCGAGTTCCTCATCTATAGCATGCTCAATCTTACAGGCCGCCTCGAGGACGTCGCCTTCGAATCCGATGACCTCAGTCAACAGGATTTCGAGGAGTCCCTCACGACGCTTAATCATCGCCGCTTGCTGGAATCCCTCCGGCGTCAATCTACAGCCCTTGTAGGGGATGTGAGTGACCAGATTTCGGCCAGATAGTCGCTGAATCATCTCTGTGGTCGAGGCCGGGCTGACATTCATCATCTCAGCGAGTTGGGTGGTCTTGACAATGGCGCTAGGATTATCCACGTGCGCTTCAAACAGGCGTTTCAGATACATCTCCTCGAATTCGCTCAGTTCAGTCATCTGACTCACCGACCTCGGCCATGAACTCAGTTCTGCAGGCCGGGCATCTTGAGCGAACGGGTCTGCGCTCGATGGGGACTTTCAGTTGCTGATCACACTGCGGGCAAGACAGTATCTCCTCATGTGACCTGGCCACAGGTTCGCTGGTTGTAGTGGTGACTTCATTAAGGATTTCTTGCGACTCCTGCCTCGATTCTCCTGAATCTGAATCCGTCTCGATAGGAGCGGAGGAGAATTGATTCGTGCAAGCCGGACACCTGACAGAACCAGTGTGTTCCGCCGGGATGCTCAACCGCTGCTCGCAACTAGGACATCTGACCTCCTTCTTGGGAGGTGTTCGCTCTAGCCTGCGAGTAATTCGCGACTCCCTCAGAATCTTCGAGTCTTTTTCCGTGCTCGGTGTCTTCTCGGACACCGCTCGCCAGACAATCAACCCTACGAGAACTACAGCAAGGCCCAACACAGCACCATATACAGCTGCCATTGTATCGAAAGGTAACTCCCAGCCGCCCCCATTCTCGGACTGTGAGAATATCGTTAGCGGGACGGTGGTCGAAGAACCGTCCATCGCCCATACAACCTCAGCCTCGACCATCGGTGCGTCCGGCCACGGACCTATGCTCAGTACTCCTGAAGATGAGCCTCCCTCAGATATCGACGAGATGGTAATCTGCGCCAGTACCATTCCGTCAGACGTACTCACAACCTTCAGTATGCCCGGGAGCGTTGCCGAGCTACCTGAATTGTTGAGCCAGTATGGTAAATTGACGAAATCACCCGTCCTAGGCCTGTCGGGTTCGTGCACTCCGATTGAGACAGAGGGTGAGATGAAAGGTGGGTTGACACTAGTCTGCCAGGTCAAGTTTGCCGCTGAGTTGGAAGATGTCCAGCCATTTGATTCCAGCATCACTGATATGTAATCGGCTTCAGGTTGGCCCAAGTCCAGAGACAGTGCCCTGAGTCCCGGGCCTAGGGTGATTTCGAACCTCTGCACCTCTTCTTCGACACCCTGACTGACCAGAGATACTGAGACATTCACATCGCGTTGCTTCCCATCAGAGAGGGATGCGGATAGATCGCATTCCAAGCCATCCGAAAGAGTCCATTTCACTGCGTCGAATCTCAGCCCTAGTGTCTGAGATTCGTACACCTGCACCTCGAACAATCCGCTCAATTCCGAAGAAACCCCTCCGTCATCACTTGTGACCTTCCAATTCAACTCCAGTGCCCCGGCTGAGGCTGGAATCAGTGGAGCCAAGACCTCGCGACTGGATCCGGGGCTGATTGGAATCTCCTCTCCAACAGACAGGTTGTTCCCGGCCGAATCGGAGAGCACTAGTCTCACCGAACCAGTGTACGAACCCTGATTGTTGACAAGTATGGAGGCCGTAAGCTCGTCACCAACGTGCACTGGTTCTCCAGTGACTGCTATGTCGGATGAACCAGCAGGATAGAACATCTTCTCGCCCTCGCCGGAAGCTGGAGCGGACATCAAAACAAGAATAATGGCCAGTACGGCGGTTTTCCGCAGCCCCGGAGCCACAGAGGCAAGGCCCATTGCAAGTTCTCGGCACAACCGGCGGTATGAATCAAACCCCTGTGCAAGGTCACATAGTGACCTTTAATGCAGGTTCTCCTGTGCCCCGAACCTATGGACTCCGAGGCCCTACTTGCAGTGACTCCTGAAGAGCTCGCTCAGGCACTCCTGTTGAGGAGACAGGTGCTGAAAGAGGAATTGCCGAACGTCATTCGCACCCTTGAGGCTGAGGAGGAGTCACTAGAGCCTCAAGTGCAGAGGATTGTGACCTCCCACAGGTCTACCAACGACAAGGTGTCTGAGTTGAAGAAGAAGCGCAACCAGGCGCAAAAGAAGGCAGGAACGACACTGGGTGTTGTGAAGGTAGCTAGAGACGGTCTCGCTGAAAGCGGTAAGATGGTCAATCTGGACCCTCATTGGAAGAAAGAGAAACTTCTGGATGAGCTCGAACAAATCGAAGATAATATCCAGACCTCGGCGCTAGACCACAGGGCGGAAAAGAAATTGCTCGATCGTCGGAAGAAGCTGCTTGAAGAGAATGACCGTTGGCTGAAGTCAAGGCGCGATTCCAATCCTGAAATGGCGACATTCATAGACTCCAGATCCAAGATGAATACGCTCTACCGAAAGGCTGACAATGCCCACCGGAAAATGATTGAGCTTGTCGAGAAGGCCCAGCCAATGTATGAGAAGAAGGAGGCCTTAACCGCTGAACTTAGAGAAATCAGGAGGCAGTTGGACAGAGCCAAGGAACTACTCGCTCAGTCTGACTACGCCATCGCTCACTGGGAAAGGCGTCTGAAAGACGGTTTCAGAGAACTCGGAGGAGGATTTCCTGACCTCATGGCAGCCAATATCCGCGTCTCCAAAGGAGGTAGGTCCTCCTTCGCTCGTAGTTCCAAACCGAAGAGGGGCAGAGACGACTCAGAAGGTGAAGAGGAATGAGTACGGATGTGCGGATCGAGTCATTCGATGACCTTGAGGAAATGGACCACAGTGACATCAAGGAAATGCGTGGTGATCTCGAGCGTGATTTGCGTTCTGTCGAAAGGCAGCACCGAGAACTTAGGGAAGAGCGGCGAGACCAAGTTGACCTAGTGCGCTCACTGAGGTCCGCAGTCGGTGAGATGAAGTCGGCCGATGGCGCCCGGAAGGGTTTGCTAAGAGAATTCCACTCTGTTAGGAAGTCGGCTGAAGAAGCGCGCCGGAAGAGAGATTCTGTAAACACCTGCATCCCTCCGCCTGCGGACGTACTAGCCGAATGGCTTGACGCGACTCATCGTCGCTTGGTTACCATCGACAATGACCTCACTGTCGTGCCGACTCTAGCTAGAGAGCTGGATTCGTTCGGACGTTTCTTCGAGCTCCAAGCCGCTATAGTCAGGAAAGGTGTGTCTGAAAAAGCTCACAGCGAGTACGTTGGACACGTCAAGAAGATGAGGGAAGTGACGGCAAAATTGGATGCAACGAGAAAGAGTAGACAGGAGAAGGTAGATGGCGCTCTGGACGAGACGGAACTGAACTCGGACAACATTTCTCACTCGGACATCCGAAAGACTAGTCGCCGCATTGACAAAATCGACAAGAAGCTCGATGAACTCAGTTCAGAGAGAAAGGAAATGCGAGGGAGGCTAGGCAGAATCAAGGCCTACCAGAAGATAACTCTCAAGGGAGGCAGGGCGATTCGTCTGGCTGACGTGAAGGACAGGGCCCAGAGTGGCGGTTCACTAGATGCCAGCGAACTTGAGGTCCTATTGAATTCCGGGGGTCTGTCCGAGATAACAGGAGCTGAGTCGACTGACAATCGGCCCAAGCCGAAGGTCAAGCAGGGCAGGAAGAAGAGAGGGATGAAGTTGGGCGTCACTCGCGGAGGCTCGAGGAAAGGTACGATGGCTGCTCGCAGAGATGGTGATGAATAACATCGGATTCACTTCCGCCAGCCCTAAATGATGTATCAAGTTCGGAAATAAGGGGGCCTTGAAATGATTATGGAATTC
>DAGM01000057.1:6659-17803 GCA_002495735.1 Euryarchaeota archaeon UBA54 | reverse complement strand
CTCGCCGGTATCCGAGTCCTCGACTCTGTCGAGGAGCATCCTTGCAATCCTGAAGGAAGAGGGTATCACACCTCCTCCGTGGCCGGAGTGGATGCCCTCATGAGAGACCTGTACAGAGAGGGTACCGGCCAGTAGCCCACGCAGCGCATCAGTCACCCAAATGTGCTCGTAATCACCGCCTCCGGTATCGAGCACGACGATGAGATTGGGGCTGCCGAGGTCGTCGGTCAGGGCGTCAAGGTACTCAGGGAGGTCGTACGAGCCAGATTCTTCACAGGTTTCGATGATAAATCGGCAGGTGGGGTATGCAACGCCCTGCTCCTGTAGCATCCTGACCGAGGTCACGCACAGGTAGCCGCCGTACCCATCGTCGAGGGCCCCACGGCCGAACAGCCAAGGCTCACGTCGGACCGCCTTCCATGGGTGCAGACCCTCTGACCACAACTCCGGGCGGGCCGGCTGCTTGTCGAGATGGGAGTAAAACAGGACCTCTCCGGGACCCGTGCCATCGATTGTTACCAACAGAACTGGGCTGCGCTCCCCGATACGGTGGACCTCGTACGACATACCGTCGATAGACTGTGTGTCGAGCCAGCCGCAGAACAGTTCCACGGTGGCGTCCAGATCCCCAGTCTCGGCCCAATTGGGATCGAATCCAGGGGAGAGAGCGGGGATGGCCACGAAATCCATCAGGCTGGGGAGTATCGATTCCTCCCACAACTCGTCACTACGCTGGGCGAGGGCTTCAAGATCTAGTTCCATGGGCTTGTGTGAGGTCCTCAGCACATGGAGTCTTCGCTGAGCATTACTGCTCCGCAGGGCCACAGATAGGTAGCGCGCCGCGATGGAATGGGCAGTTCTCGCATATGTGGGCGGACTCCGCCGGGAGTCTGTCGAAATCTGACAGCGGGGCGTCTGAAGACAGAGCCATGCCAGCAGTTCTAACAAGCAGTTCTTCCAACTCCTGTGATGCTAGATCGAGCATCTCCTTTGGATACTCGACCATCCTGCCAGTCACTCCAACCAGTATGGCAGGGGGCAAGACAGTCCTGCACCCCAGGTTGGCCGCCTTTCTCGCGTCCTCTATACTCTGTAACGCACGATAATACAGAGCCAACTGCATGCGATGCTTGTTCAGTATCTCGAGTTCGGCTTCACAAGCGGGTCCAGAGTCCTCCGAACCGAGGGCTTCGAGGAGTCCCTCAGAGGAGTCATTGTCGATTAATCCGGCGTCCTCGGTCTTCAGGTCGACCGCTCGGATAGCAGAACCACCGTTTGGAGTCGTCGTGCACAGCACGAGATCGATGATTCCGTTCATCTCGATAGTGGCCTTATCCGTGTTCGCCAGCAGCTCGGGTCCCTCGGGACTCCAACGCTGCCTGACTGAGCCCCCTGTCTCGACATCGAGGGCGATATAGAACGGCATCTCCGTTCTGAGTCCTTCGAGCCTGTGGTCGTCCACCAATTCACGCTGCACCATCCTGCCCAGGGGTCCGGAGCCAATGCGCTCTGCCATGCCCTCAACCAGAAGGCGAGTTCGCTGAAGGTCAGCGTCAGGAGGAAGAAGTTCTGTGAACACCGTGGAATGGGTCTCTGGATCTGCCAGGAGATTCTCCCTGTGTTCCGTCCATGATGCTTGAAGTGGGGAGCTCGCCGGCTCACCGTCGAGACCAGGATTGCCGATTCCTATCTCCAGTATCCTGTGGAAAACGGTACCGAGAGTCGCAGGGTCAACGTTAGCTGGCATCCCTTTCGATGAATGCGCTTGTCCACTGGATACTATCGGATCCGGACTCAGGCCGCCCTTGGTCTCGAACCACTGTCGCCGTTGACACTCTTGGAACACCGGGAGTCTGTTCGGAGTGATTCTGATTCGGGGTGCTGAGTCCTGCCTAGGAGGAGCAGGGACCTCAGCCTCTACCGAGGAATTGGCGGCATCATCCAGCCTCTCGATACGTTGTAGCGGCGTCAGTACTGGCGAATCGTCAGCATCCTCGAAGCAGTCTGGGTGATGGATTACAAGCATGCCCGGGAGAGTTGAGTCGCCGCCAAGAGAGGCGTTGGAGAACATTCTGGTGGGATCGAAGGTGCGCTGGCCTCTGGTTCTGATGGCTGGAGCGTCATCGTCGTCACCCTCATCTAGCCACGGTGAAGCAGTTTCCGCTCGCCTCAACGAGCCTTGACGCAATGACTCGATCCACATCTGGCCCAATTGGGGTATCTTCGTGTCGTAGGACCAAGGCATCCGCAGACCATCTCCCTCGGCCCACTCAGTTCCTCTGTTCGAACCCACCACAATTAGCCTCTCCTCCGCACGTGTGGCACCTACATACAGCAGCCTTCGAGCCTCAGCGTCCTTGCGAGCCTGATGCAACACCTGAACGTGGGACCACAACGCAGAGTGAGGAGAGGACTCACTAGACCACGGCTTGGGATTTCCTGCGAAAAGTTCTGGACTCACTATCAGACGGCTGAGGTTCTCGTTCCTCATGTTGGTCTGCCTGTTGGAGAAGACATCGGCCAATACCACCACCTTGGCCTCAAGCCCTTTGGCGCTGTGAATCGTCATCACCCTGACTGCATCGCCGGGTGGGATGGTGATGGCCTCAAGGGCGCCGGAGCTGCGCTCCCTGAGATTACGTATCCTGTCCGCTAGGACCATTGCGTCACCTCCGACCTCGGCAGCCAGCGCTCTGATGACGTCAACAATCTGCTCGACGTCTTGACGCGAGACGGAATCGGGGTAAGCAGTGAGTAGATCAGACCTGTCTATGGTCTCGTCCAGCAGATCAATTAGACGCCCCGATTCGGACAGTTGTCGCCACCTCTTTACCAAGGCCCGTTGGGAATCGCTCGAGCAATGCTCTACTAGTCGGGACAGCAGATCTTCCCCTCGTTGTGCACCTCCGATGTAGTCCTGCAACTGGGCGTCGTCCAAGCCAATCAGGACGGAGCGGGCTACCCAGGAAGCGTGGTGGCGCGACCTAGGTCTAGCGACGAACTGTAGCAACCCCTCAAGGGCGTGTGCGGCCGGTCTGTCCAGCAACCCCCCCTCTCGGTCTGCCTGAGCTGGGATTCCGTGGTCATGGAGATGTCTAATGACCACGTCCCTGATATTCGGCCTAGTGGGAAGCAGTATCATGATTTCACTGGGAGAAACGGGGTCTTCGGCATCCACCTGATGCCACTTCCCATCTGCTGACCTAACACTGACTGGGGAACCGTCGATGAGGCTGCCAACGCGTCGAGCTATCAGCAGGGCCTGGCGCTCGAGGGAGTCTGGCTTGCCCTCACCGAACGGATCTAGGTGCGTGGTCAAGTCAGTGGGAGGATTGGAATCTCCTCCGGTGCTCAAAGGACATATCCACTCAATGGCTCCGGGAGTATCGCGCTTGTCCGGGCATGCGAACAATGTCTGAGGAGTGGCGTAGAAATCACCGTTGGGGAAAAGTCGGTGTCTGTCTGAGAAGACGTCTTCCCACCACTCGTTCATCGCTCTCAGAAGCCCGCCGCTGGTGCGATAGTTCACCTGCAAGGCAATCAGTCCCCTCCTACGGTTCTCGACCTCGGTCCCACTCGGGGCGGGCAGGTCGCGATCGGTCGCATCGAAGGGTATCCAGGCCACTAGATCCCTCCCTCCCTGTTCCATGTACTCAGTGGCTGTTGCGATGGTCAGAGAGTGTGCGTTCCTCGGATCGCGACTGTGGGAGTCTTTCCTGAGCGCTGGCTTGCGTGTTAACTCTGGGACCCCTTCCAGTTCGTGGTCGTTAACCGCCATCAGCTGCCTCGCGAATTCGAGGAAGCCAGTGACCTCTGCCTGTCTGAATGCGTAGATACTCTGCTTAACGTCTCCCACGTAGCAAACCGTTGGCTGCCATGGGGTGTCGGGGACGTTCGGTTCGCCTTCGTCCACACGCCTCTCGCCCCATAGTCTCGAGAGCAGTCTCCACTGGAGTGGTGAGTTGTCTTGGGCCTCGTCGATGATGAAGGCTCGGTAGCGTCTCCTGATTGTCATCAACAGGTTGCGCCTGCTCTCGAGGTCGGCGCGGATGGCGCCGAGGCTCGAAGCTGCCTCTCCGGCGCTGCTGGGATTGGCCTCCAATCGCTCGAGGGCTGCGAACGCCGCATCGATGTGATCATCACGCCATGGGCTGTCCGTCAGCGAGTCCAGTGCATCCTGCATTGAAGAGTGGTAGAACGTTCTGCACGTTGAGGGGCAGTTAGCCAAAAGCAGGTCGCCGGCCAGTCTCTGGATGTCGTCGAAGTCGTGGACCTCGTCCCTCTCCTTGAGTTTCCTGATGATACCTTGGAAGCCCCGGTGAGCGAGGTACAGGTCCTGTAGGTTGCGAACTTCGGCATCGAGGGTGAAGTAATGACTGGAAGCGGGGCCATCGATTCGCTCGGGTAGAGGAATCTGGAGAGGGGAGAGGGGGGGAGTCCAATCTGAGGGAGAGGCTGGAGGAGTTGCGTCACTGAGCAGCATGGCAACCCGTGTGAAGTGCAGCATCAGTCTGCCGCGGTCGGAGGACCAAGCGGCTTTGAGATCAGTTACTATGCCCTTAATTTCTTCCTTGACGCGTGCCTTGGAGCGCGCGTCTGGAATTCTCGAGTACTTCTCTATGCCAGCCTCCCATGAATCAGAGGGGAGATGAAAATGAGGGAAGAAGGCCGGGTTATTCTTCATCAGGGCTGAGGAGTTGAGGGTGCAAACCAGAGTGTGGCTCAGCCACGTCAGTTGCCCCCATGTGTCTTCAGGTGGCCCCTCACTGCTTAGGGAGTCCAAGCAGGCCATCCTAGAATCAGCCGGCCAGCCGGCGAGCGCCATGGTTGCTGAATTCTCCCTTACCAAATTGCAGAAACGCTGTGCGATAGAATGGACCTCGGTAGCGTGTTCGGCAACCTCGTCGGCATCGACTGATGCCATGATCTGCTGGTGCAGCAACTCGGAGGTGATGGTGTCGCTATCCATTATCCTGCGAGCTGCCTCCTCGATGAACACGGAACTTCCTACCAGACTGCGCAGCACCCTAGCTGCAGAGCGGCGCCCGGAGTAGTGTCGCGCAATCCTGTCTCTGGCTGCTAGTACATCTGGAGCGATTTCGGCCGAGATGCCCGCATCAACCGCCTCTCCGATGTGAGAGACCGAGCTGGGCAACCTCCAGAGAGTGTTCAGGGCGGACTCCACCAGCAGAATCCTGCCTGTGTCCGAGACGTTGTCTCGGCTTAGGGCGTCTCCGAGGATACCTCGGTACGGCGAGACCAGTTGATTGAGAAACGCGTCGATGGTTCCTATTGGTGCGTCCTCGAGCAGAGTCAGGAGTTGTTCGTTGAATCCCTTGTGCCTGATTCTAGGGTCGCTGCGCCAAGTCCCGTCATCTCCTATGGGGCCGGGCTGCAGTCGGGCGATGCTTCGTCGCAGTCGGTCCCTCATCTCATCGGCTGCGCGATTGGTGAAGGTCAGCAGCACTACCTCCCCCGGAAGCAAGCCGCCCCACTCCCTGAGGTCTATGCGCTCTGCCGCAGGGGCTGCTATCATACCCCCTTGCAACTTGGATGGACGCTCCGGCTTGGGAAGTAGTCGGGTTGCTCTCTGATCCTCGGTCAGATAGTGCTCGATGACGCGATCAACAATCGTGCTGGTCTTGCCAGTGCCCGCCCCGGCGTCGATTACTATGTGCGCATCCAAATTGAGCGCGAGGCGTTGGGCGGTGTTCAGACGCATCAGAAACCAGCCTCCATCCTGACTTCGCAAGCATTTCTCACCGGACAGTAACCGCACACTCCCGGTGATGGGGTCGGGTGGACTCTTCCCGCAGCGGCCCCAGCTGCGACGCGTAGCGCCACTGCTAGGCGCTGTGTGAGCCATGCCCTGAAGTGGTCACTGTGCGGAGAAGCCGGCTCGTCAGGGAACCTGTGCAGTGATGTGGTGATGTCCGTACGAGTACCGAGCAGGAGATCCCTGTGAGCGGCAGAGTACTGCGAGGACAGTTCCAGCATGTGCTCGGTGTGGTGACTGAACAGAGAGATGCCAGCAGCGACCACCAAGTCACCTGGGTGGGCAATCTCCCACGCCCTCGCGTACAGCGCCAATTGGAGTTCGTCGAGCAACCCGTCGGAATGTCGTATCTTTGCTGCCTTGCTCTCAGAGGTCTTGAGATCCCTAATTGCCACCAAACGGCGCGGCCTCCATCCCGAACCATGGACTCTGAGTGGAGCGACGCTCTCGTCCCCCTCTGGATCTAGCCACTCTTTAGTGGACTCATCCATTGGCAGGATGTCGACCCTGTCTATGTAGCCCCGAACCCGGATCGGCGGGAGTTTCTCGCCTCCAGAGATATCCTTTGGTATCGATATCTCGATTCCTTTCTCATCGAAGTCAGCCACGCTCCATTCGAGGCATACCGGTGAGGCATGACGGACTGTTGATTCGGCCCTTACGATGGTCCCGACCCTTCCCGATGGCGGTACAGGGCGGGGATTAGTCAACCATCGGTTCCACTCGTCTCTGCTCATCCCAGTCAATATCATCAACCTGTGAGTAGAAACCGCGTCAGTCCTGTCGAGCCAGGGGGCTCGGCTGTCCAGAGACTCGAGTGCTATTCGCATCAGCTCGTCCTCGCTCCTACCAGATTGGGCGACGCTGCTGACAGAGCTACCTTCTCCGAAGGATCTTTCAATACCAATTTCGAATCCAAGGGTCTGACAGATTAGGTCGTGATGGACGTTGTGAAGTAGCTCACCGTGGGTACGTGGATCTAGGTCCTCTGCCTGTAGTTCGTCCTCCTCTGCCCTGAGCCCGTTCGACAACCAGCCCATTCTCGGACACTTGAGCCAGTAATGCAGCCTGCTCGGCGACCAGATAGGGACATCCTGCTCGGCTCCCACTGAATGACCGTGCCTCAAATCGCTGACATCCGTACCTGTTGCAGGGGGGGCGAATGGCCGGGGGTCGATGGTAGGGGTCCTCTTGCCTCCGGCAACGAAGCCTCCAACCACAGGCCACCTGTCGTGCGAGCGGGGAGGTTCGATGCCGGGCGGTGTCCGACGGGTCAGATCTGTCCTGTCAATAGAGAACAGATGCTGGACAGAAGTCTGGGCTAGGTATCCATCGTCATCGGCATGACTCGGTTGCCGTCTCTCGCGATCGTGCTGTAATTCCGAGTCCATTGATATCGATATGGCGCTGGAGTTGAGAGGTGCTCGGGCCGAAGGAAGCATGTTCCTGAGGGATATTCCGTCGGACTGCCTGAGGCCGCGTGGGCTAACCGGTTGCCCGGGCTCGGTGCACATCACCTCGGCATCGTCATCAGGGTCGTGGGCTGCTGCCCACTCTCGAATAGGGGCGGCTGCCGGGGACGCATCGTCGAGGCTCGGATCGAGGACTAAGACTTCGGGAGCCGCGGCGAGAAGGTGTTCGAGTTGGTGCCTTGCTGCTCTGATTGGGCCATCCGGTCGGAGCAGGTCCAGCGAATGTCGCTCCTCGTCACCGAGGAAGGCCATCTTCGGGGTTCTGAGATCCCACGAGGAGCTCGACAGGTTTGCTAAGATGATGGCATCGGCGGTGCAGCCGAGAGCGGTGGCTGGAGTGAGTACCCTGACCCTTCCAGAAGCTAGCGAAGAACCGCTTTGGATGCTTGAGGAGCGGATGAGTGGAGTGAACTCCTCGACCCATTTCGGGCCCATTTCGGGTGCGCTGTGACTCATACTAGACTGCATCAACCTGAGCGCCTGAATGTCCTTGACTACGGCTTGGACCACCGCCGACGGAGTGGGTCCCTCGCCGTCACACAACTCCATCGCGGACTCTAGGTCAATCATTCCGAGTATGGAGAGCAGCCAGTCATCGCCACTGGCTGAGGACTCAATCGCCGGGAGTTTTTGCCCTGTGTGGCAGCCCACCCTGCTGGCTTCATCGAGGACTGCGCGGTCCTCCCCCCTGAGCAGTGGTCTCAGGGAATCGGCGACGCAAAGGAGCCACCACTGCGTCGACTCCTTCCTGAACTGGTCGCGCTCCGATATTGGTGGCCTCGCTATCGTCTGCAGCCATCTAGCGAGAGCCCCGGGGCCACCTAGGACATGCTCGCCCCGAGCCAGTTCCGTCAACATGTCAGGGTCAGCACGCGGACTGATTCTGTCCTCCGTGGGGTGAGCATCGGGGCTTTCGAATGGCCTGAGTGTCGCTTGCAGCGAGAAAGACCTCAATGCCTCAAGGGAGAATGCATCGGGACCGTGAGGCAGGGTTGCCAAAGCGATCAGCCAGTGACCCAGAGAGTGAGTGTGTGCCGGTTGGCGCGAAGGAGGAAGTGGTACTCCAAGTGCTTTCAGACCCCTCTCCCATTGTGGTAGGTTAGACTCCAGTGCTGGATCCACGATGATGAGGCGGGAAGAAGGGTTTGACTCAAGGCGTTCTCGTGTCAACCTAATCGTCGCCTCGAAGGAGTGTTTCTCCCTCTGCAGCAGTACACGCTCGGTAGACGACTCGGATGGAGTTGATTCTGGCTGGTGCGGCGGCACCCATGGAGGAAGGTCTGATTGGGTCTTGATTGGGTGCTGATCGAGCAGAAGCATGCCGTGGTGCCCAAGCCTGAAGTTGCCGGGGTGAGCCAATTGATGAATGGGGCAATGTCTCGAAACTGCTAGCATAATCTCAACGTGCGAGCGGGGCACCCCTGGAGGGTGGTCGAGCATGATTATGCCATCCACATCGAGGAGAGAGAATGGCTTTTCCACTTTGTACAGGCCATCGATAATGCGGGAAGCCACCATATCCGGGTGGGTTCCTCCTAATCGCTTCTCGAGATGCTTAATGATGGTCCGGAAGGAAGTGATTCCCGGGCCGTCCCAATTAGAAGCGGCTGACTCACGCGACAGGTACGAATGCAGCTCGGCCAGAACTGCGGTCTTCCCCCTACCCCACCTCATCTCCGGCAACGGATTAATCATCGGGAATGCTAGCCTTGCCGCCTCGCGACGGCAGGCCTCATGCAACACCAGTTCAAAGCCGCCCTCGGTGCTCAGAACCCTCGGCAACCTCAGATCTGCAACCAGTGAGGACTTCAGCGAGTCGATGGTATGGTGGAGTGTACTGTCAATAGCCTGACTACTTGGCATTCCAGCAAGCGCCTGCTTTCTGGATTCTTCGGTAGGGTAGACGACCAGAACTCTTCCCGAGAGGTCTGACTCGGATCCAGTAGGACCCAGAGATTGTCTCGAAATATGCTCTGTGAGCCATACTGGGATATTGCCTCTGGGCACCTCTTCACAAGTCACCTGAACGAGGGTTTCCGAGGACATGGCATCACTGAGCATACACAATGGTGGGGTGGGGTTATTCAACCCACCTCAGGGTCGGATACCATATCTAAGATATCATCGCTTTCTGCGTGACGGCAGTGAAGCCACAATGAGACATAACAGAACGGCTGCCAATCCCGGTCCCGGCAGAAATGGAGGGCTGTCACCAACCGAAGGTCCTCTCCTTGACCAATCTATTAACAGCACGGCTGAGACATCATCATCATCCCATGCCGGTGGAGATTCTACAGTCACGGAGCCTTCCAATCCATCCAATTCAATGGCATCATGCAGCACGTGCAGGTAGTCCCCGACACCATTCGAGCCATCTGGGAAACTGGCGCTGTCCTCGACAAAAAGAAGCCATGGTGTTAGAGCAAAGGTCCAGTAGTCATCATCGTAGTCAACATTCAGATCGGTGATGTTCCATGAGAACTTCGTCTCACCTGATTCGGTAACAGAAATAGACAACCGAGCGGTCCCTATGAAGTTCCAAGAAGATCCAGTGGCCAATGATGTGGAGTAGTCGTTCGTGAGGCTGCTCGAACTCGGCGAGGTTCCCATATGCATCCTCTCCCCATCGAACACCGTGGTCGGAGCAAGTCTGGACGCTCCCCCAACTGCAGTAGAGGCGTCGCCATAGATAGACTCCCAACGATACTCCGTGGCATTGTTGCCAAAGGGGTCCTCTGGTTCAGACCTGTGCCTGTGGTAGTGAATGCGCATGACATCGGAATCTCCTATGGCCTCATCGAGAGCCTGTTCCGTGGTCACGCAGTTGAAACACCAGGTGGCGGTGTAGACCTCGATGACCGGAGTCATCTCAGAGTAGTTGAGTATGGTTTCACTGTCTGTCGTCTCGTTGGTAAGAGGTATCTCTAGAGCACCAAGGACTCCTCCGGTGACTCCGATTCTTGCATCGTCCCACATCGAGCTTTGCTCACTGGTGGCAATGACTTGGGTTGAGGCTGTTAGAAGCAGTACGACCAAGAGGAATGGTGTCACTCTCACATTAGTCCCTACATATTGGGATATTGAATGCTTCCGGGTTATTGAGCAGCATCGAAAGCAGCGATGACCCGGTCAATGTCCTCATCGGTGATGTGCAGATGCACTACCGCCCGGAGAGTCGATATATCGCCGTAATCGACACCATGCTCTAGATCTAGAACATCGACACCCCGCTCGGCCAGGCTATTAACCAGAGTCTTCGCTCCGTCCTTCTTACAATTGATGTACACCATGTTTGACTGCACTGCTCCGAGGTCAATCGAATACTCCTCCATGGCGTCCAACGCCTCGGCGAGACGCCGGGCTCGGGCATGGTCCTCTCCGAGCCTATCGATGTTGTTCTCCAAGGCATACAATCCAGCAGCTGCGAGTATCCCTGACTGCCTCATCCCCCCACCGAACATCTTGCGCCATCTGTGAGCCTCGGCAATGGTAGCGGCATCCCCTACAAGGACGGAGCCGATGGGTGCACCAAGGCCCTTCGACAAACATATCGAGATAGTATCGAAGTCTCTAACCATCCTTGCTGGATCGGTGCCACTGGCAACGACTGCATTGAACATCCGTGCACCATCCATGTGGGCGCGACAGTCGTTCCTATGTGCGACTTCACAGATTGCATCCAAAGTCTCCTGGTCGTAGATTGATCCTCCTCCTACATTTGCTGTGTTCTCGACGCAAATTAGAGTGCATTCTGGATAATGTGAATCGCTTCCGGCTACCTTTCGAATAGCCCTCTGAACATTCTCAGGAGACATTTGCCCTCTCTCCCCTTCAACCAAGGAGATTGAGCATCCTGCTAGCACTGCGTAACCACCTGCCTCGTACATGTAGATGTG
>DAGM01000057.1:5953-6252 GCA_002495735.1 Euryarchaeota archaeon UBA54 | reverse complement strand
GCCTCTTTCCCGAGCATCTCTGCAATGCGGTTCTGTAGTTCTATCACTGTGGGATCGTCACCTAGAACATCGTCCCCAACTACCGCTGCTGCCATCGCCTCACGCATCGGGGGCGTAGGCTGTGTGACTGTGTCACTGCGCAGGTCGACTCGGTCGCTCGGGTAGTTCTTCACGGAACATCACAGAGCCCCTCTGACATATCAAGTGCGCTAGGCCATCAATCCTTGCTGGGAGGACGCTTTCTGCGCTTGCCATCCTGGGGCCGCTTTCTGCGCTTGCCCTTCGAGGGTCGCTTCTTG
>DAGM01000057.1:1497-5565 GCA_002495735.1 Euryarchaeota archaeon UBA54 | reverse complement strand
CTCTTTGGTGCCTCTTTTTTCTGCGACTGAGTGTAAACTAGTATGAGTACGATTACTGCGGCGGCGGCTGCCGCACCCATCGCGATAACAGGGGAAGTATCAATCTCGATGCAGCTCGACTGCCCCCTCGTAGGCTGCGTTGAGTCGCCCTTGCACATCTCCTGATTGGTAGCTGCGGATGCAGCAACGAAGTGGTCGACGTCTGCTTCCTTACAACTCATCTTACCCACAGTGTCCTGATACGTGCCTGCACTGCAGGCCGTTTGGAATTCAGCCCCACTGGTTGATACATAGTATCCGGGTTGAGAGTCGGTACACTCTGCCTGCGCCCCCATTTCTTGGAAGGTGCCTCGCTCGCAGGGTGTCTGAGATGGAGAACCAGTTGAAGGAACATGGTTGCCAGGGTCTGCGTCTATGCATTCTGTCTGCCCCTCCTCAGGCTGGTAGTATCCGCGCCCGCAAGCGGAGGATCCTGAGGCCTCGCGGATGTCAACGTAATGTCCCGGCTCGGCGTCAATGCAGTCCGATTGTCCGGTGGATGACTGATAGGTGCCTAACAGACAGGGCTCCTGGCCCGCGGAACCCAAGTTGGGGACGTGGAAACCGTAGTCGGCCTCCGAACAGGATGTCGCACCTATCATCGACTGGTAGGTCCCGAGAGAACAAGGTATCTGTTCTGCGGTTCCACTCTCATCCGTGTAATGTCCTATCTCGTTGGCCAAGCACTCCGGAGCGCCTGATTCCGGCTGATGATATCCCGCAGAACATGCAGTCTGTGAGTCTGAGCCTGTATCAGAGACGTGGTGACCTGGGTCAGCCGACAGGCATTCACCCAATCCACTCTCAGGTGCATAACTGCCAGCATCACACTCGGTTTGTGAAGTAGCAGCAGGGCCTGGTGCGTAGTGCCCTGAATCGACTTCGATACAATCCTCTGAACCCGTGTTGGGTTGATAGTTGCCCACCGGGCAAGGTATCTGGAACCCCGTCCCAGACTCAGGTGCGTAGTGCCCTGAATCGACCAGAGAGCAACCAGTCGATGCGGGAGTCGGTTGATGCGAACCAACCGGACAGGCCATCTGATCTATGGCTCCACTGCCAGTGACGTAGTACCCGGGGTCGGCAGGGTGGCACGAGTCCATGCCAGACGATGGTGCGTAGGTCCCAGGCTCACATGCCAGTTGATCCGCAGAACCGAAGCCTGGCGCGTAATGCCCTTCTGATGCTGAGAAGCAGCTGGACTTACCGGCCACCGGCTGATAGGTTCCCGGCGAGCATTTGGTCTGGTCGAATTGCTGAGGTTCGGAGACATAGTTTCCCGGGTCGGCATCTAGGCAAGTCGGTTGTCCGAGGTCAGGTTGGTAGGTTCCCGGTGGACAGGGTATCTGGAAGGCTAATCCTGCATCGCTGTAATTGCCCCGATCGACATCAATACACGAAGTTTGGCCGTCGGCCGGCTGGTAAGTCCCTGCGAAGCATGGGCTCTGGTTAATCGAACCATTGACGTCGGTGAAGTGACCGGGAGAAGTATCCATGCAAGAGCTCTGCCCGGTATATGGTTGGTAGGTTCCAGGGTAGCATTCGAATTGCTCGGCCATCCCATGGTAAGGTACGTAGTACCCCGGAGAGGAATCAATACACTGCAGACCGGACAGATACTGACCCGGAGAGCATGATTCAGCAACCCAGGGAGTTGAGTCGAATATTGAGACAGTGCCGTCGTTGTCATGATCTCTCTCGCCTAAGGAGGCGGATGCAATAGCCGTCGAGTTCGGGGATGAATGCCCTAGGTCAACATACGCGGGGATATCGCTGTCTCGGATATTCACACCGTCAGAGGTGCCCAACCCAAGTTGGCCATCCTCGTGAAAACCCCAGCAATATAGTGATGCATTGGATGCGATACCGCAGGTGTGCAACCGGCCCGTAGAGATAGTCGAGAAATGACCTCCGGGGAAGGTCACATATGTTGGTGTGAGTCGGGTAATGGTAGTCCCGTCGCCGATCTGTCCATCGGTGTTGTTTCCCCAACATACGCTGCTGTTGTCATCTAGAATTGAACAGGCGTGATACTTTCCCAAATCAATCGATATCGCGGTTCGACCTGGTGGTAGTGAGGCATACTTGAGAGAGGTGGATGATGTGGTAGTCCCGTCTCCAAATTGGCCAACGTCGTTTTTGCCCCAGCAAGCCACACTACCGTTATCCAAAAGTGCACAAGTCGTCAAAGTACCTGTTGTTATCGCAACCAACGTACTGTTTGCAGGGAGGATTGTTATCGGTGTCGGTTCGTCTCTAGCAGTGGTAGTTCCATCCCCTAGTTGGCCTTCTCCGTTCAGGCCCCAGCACATCCCAGTGCCGTCGTCCAAGATAACGCAGGTGGATTTCCATCCAGTAGATACTGCGACAGCGGTTCGACCTGCGGGCAGGTTGATTGGGTATGGAGTGGTCACATCGGTACCGCTTTCACCGACCCCTACTATTCCTTCTTCATTTTCTCCCCAGCAATAGAGAGAGTTGTCATCCATAATAGCGCAAGTGTGATGCCCTCCATTTGATATCTGTACGGCGGATTTTCCTGCGGGCATCGCCACTGGGTATGGTGTGTTATGCCACCCAGAATTTCCGCCGTGGCCGATTTGGCCACCGTAGTCCTCACCCCAGCATTGGAGTGTGTTATCAGTCATCATCGCACAAGTGTGGTGTCCCGCGGACCCAGAGCCCTGTCCGATTTCGATGGCTGTAGTGAGCCCCCCACTATATCCAAGTAGAACTTGTGTTGGAGTTCTCCTGTCATTGTTGTCACCAGTGCCTAGCATTCCAACCTGACCTTCGCCCCAACACTTCACTGAACTGTTATCCAATACTGCACAAGTATGGTAATAGGAGGCTTGTACTGTGGAGGCCGAATATATCGAGCCGGCTTGAGATCCGGGGAAGTGGAGAGTGAGGTTCGCATGAGTCTCAAGGACGGGTTTATCATTGACCAATTCGGCTCTGTCCCCTGAGTCAATAGTTACTGAGGCTGACATCCCCAAGAGCAGTATCACGAGGGCTATCGGGAGGGGGTTGGGGTGTCGGACAGGCTGGCGCATAGCACCCTGACTTCTCTCTCAAGATTTAACAATTGTTCGTGCACCCTTTGATTACGCCGAATGCACTGAGAGGTCAAACTCATTTGTATACAGCCTCACGGCGAGGCATGGCAGAGCAAAAAGGCGTGCCAGGTCATACCAAAGATGTTGAAACTCGCCAAATGGAATCCTTCCTGTCTGACAACTGCCCCCCCATGGGCATCTACGAGACGCTGTACGCGTTCAGGGACTCTTTCGGCAGTTTCATGGGCACCGAAGGCACGCACCCGTGGTCACAAGGATTCCCTCTGACGACGCCTCTGGAGAAGTTCGATGGCCCTCCGCTTCCCGCGAGTATAGATGTCACTTGGGAGGATCGTTTCTACCCTAAGGCATGGGGCCATCCGGAGTTGCGAGAGGCCATCGTAGAGTACTACAACTCTCAATACAGCTCCAAGATTACGCCAGAGAACGTCATGGTCTTCGCGGGAGGTCGGCCTGGAATCTACACCGTTATGGCGTTCCTCAAAGAGCATGTGCAAGTGAGAATTGGGAACATCGAGTGGCCCGCTTATCTGGACATCATGGAGCAGACCAAAACCAACTTCGAAGTTGTCCCCTTCACCAAGGAGAACGGTTTCCATCCAAACAATGCCACCTACTTCGACCGCGCAGGCCTAAACCCTGAGGTGCGACTAATGCCTGTCATATCCAATCCTCAGAATCCATCTGGCCAGACGCGTTCAGGTGAGGAACTGAGAGAGTTAATCCAAATGGCTGAGCAGCCAGGAAACGGCATACTACTGGATGAAGCATACGAGATGTTTCATTCTCCTTCCGTGAGTGCGATCGAGTACGTGCAAGATCTGGACAACAGCAACGTGTTCATCGCAGCGGCCTGCACAAAGGGACTGCAGTCCCCGGGGATTCGCATCGGTTGGATTGTCGCCAGTAAGAAGAATATCGAGACGATGGCCAACTACTCGAGTTTCGG
>DAGM01000057.1:0-1116 GCA_002495735.1 Euryarchaeota archaeon UBA54 | reverse complement strand
TCGCGTCAAGAAGGCTCGCAAGGCCGTGGAGCAGCACTACAACTGGCAGCGGGAGCGATATGGGAAAGCATTCGAGGACATGGGCCTCGGAGTTTACACTGGGAACGGTGGATTCTACCATTGGCTCGAGCTTCCGGAGGGGATGACGAGTTCCGAACTTAACAAACGACTCTTCAAGCGCGGTGCTGCAATCCTATGCGCTTCTGAATGCGACATGGCCCGTCCACATTCAAAAGACCCTGCCTATGTAACACCGTATACTCGATTCTTCCGCTTTTCTTTCGGACCGTTGTTGCCAGAGACGTTTGAATCCGATATTCAAATTTTCAGTGAAGTGCTTGAAGAGTACAAGCTCGATGTCGTGACTGCTAATCACTCGGCTGGAGCGTAGATGTTGTACGCATGCAGCGGTGGGGTGTAGATGTGCAGGTTGACGAGTTCGGAATCGGTATCATTTGAGACACGATGGATGTCTGGTTCCTCTGCTGCGCATACCTCTCCGGGCTGATAATGTCTGGAGGTTATCGGATACGCCAGCCCCTCTTCGTTGGTTTCGTAGATTGTTTCGGTAGAAGTGCCGTTGACGATGAGGAAGGCGCAGTCACTGCCGACATGATCGTGGATTGGAGTCTCTTGGCCAGGAAGCCAGCAAACTGCTACGAGTTCGTAGAACTCGGATTTCTTGATTACATTCCTCTGGTAGCCGTCATCGGCATAGCCGATGCATTCCTTGAGAGCTGTCAGATTAATCTCGAGGCCTTCCAGTTGATGGTCTAGCTCCGCTAGACCTGGTCTCCTATCGATTGAGTCAAGCCATTCGACCAGGCCTGAAAGGCCTGAGCATTCTACAAGCAGCCCTTCACGGACCTCGGGCTCGATCTTGACCTGAGTTGCCACATCCCTCGGGAGTAGTATTTCCTCATGACGGTTCCTGCGTAGCAGGAATTTCACAATTGAGTATATTCTGGTCTCGCGTTCGGTGCGTAGCACCGGAGTTGTTAGGAATACTCGCTGTGATGAGAGTAATCTAGTATCCCCTGCAACACCGGCGTACGGAAAAGACCGTACTTTGAGGGGTTGGTTTCCGGAATTCGTAGGATTCTATTATAAATCGTC
>DAGM01000060.1:10180-18652 GCA_002495735.1 Euryarchaeota archaeon UBA54 | reverse complement strand
CTAGTAAGCTGAGTAGCATCTCTTGGTCAACCGCCCAGTCGTGCCCGAGTAGGAGGATATCCGAGAATCTGACCATGGAGTCCGAGTCCTCGCTCCCGAGGAATTCAGACACCGAACTGCTGTGTAACTCGCTTGCGAATGGGTAGCGGTCTGCTTCAGCAAACTCGGCGCGCACGTCGAAGACACTGTGTGACCAACCTAGGGTGTCGCAGACGATGGCAACCGCGCGACCCACGTGACCGCCGCCTGCGATGAGTATGTGCGGCATCGGATTCATTACTTCCATCGCGACTGTGACGCGGCCCCCACACAGGCTGTCAAGTGATGTCGCCTCTTCTCCCTTCGCATCCTTGTAGAGGACAAATGTCTCGACCTTGCCACCCTTTTCGCGAACCTCCTGACGACCTCCATTGAGCATCCCCTTCAGCGCGTTCTCGACCTTCAGCTCTAGGCCAGCTCCTCCGATTGTGCCGAATCTGGCCCCGCTCAGCGTCAGCGCCAGCCTAGCTCCCGGCTTCCCGGGTACGCTGCCGCTGGCTTCGATTACCGATGCCATTGCCACACTCTCGCCACGCTCCAGCCTCCCGAGAACCCAGGTTAGCACGGCGCGGGTCATGCCCCTGAGAGCGGGTCGTCCGCCTTTGTGATTGCGCTAGGCTAGGCGAAGGCGACATCGAGGACCATCATCACGGCGAAACCGAGCATCACTCCCATAGTCGCGATATCTCCGTTTCCTCCACGATGGGCCTCAGGGACCAGCTCCTCAACTACGACGAAGATCATTGCACCGGCAGCGAAGGCCAGTGCATAGGGTAGGATTGGTGTAGCTACAATTACCAGTGCGGCACCCAGAACGGCTGCCACCGGCTCGACTGTAGCCGAAAGTTGGCCCCAGAGGAAACTGTCTCTCCGGGACAGGCCCTCTCGCCGGAGAGGTAGTGAGACAGCTGCACCTTCCGGGAAGTTCTGAATCCCTATTCCGATAGCCAATGCGATGGCAGCACCCACTGTAGCACCTTCGAATCCCGATGCTGCAGCTCCAAAGGCGACACCTACAGCCAGCCCCTCAGGGATGTTGTGTAGCGTGATGGCTGAGACCAGCAGCATGCTTCTCCGCCAGGTGTTTTCCACTCCTTCGGCCTCTTCAGGAGGGGCACCGGGGTGTAAGTGAGGTAGGAACATGTCAATCAGTCGCATGCACACTCCTCCCAGAAGAAATCCTACTAGGGCAGGGAACCAAACTGGCAGGTCTTTACCTTCTGACATCTCGAGGGCAGGTGTGAGCAGAGACCAGAAGCTGGCAGCTATCATCACTCCAGCGGCGAATCCGAGCATAGCATCGAGGACTTTCCTGTCGAGCTCTTTGAAGAAAATCACTAGAGCCGCTCCAGCGGCAGTCATGAACCAGGTGAAAAGTCCCGCTATCAGTGCCTGTTGGACCGGACTGTATCCTTCCATGAACCCTATGATGTCCATCAGTCCGTTCGAGACTGAGGGTGTTGATAAGGTGTTTCTCACAGCCCCGAGAAGGCATCAGCAAGCCAGTCGAGATCTTCTTGCCGATCTACATTCAGGTGCAGGTGAGGATCAGCGACTTCGATACGATCCGGATTTATCAGGTCGCGTAGGGGAGTGGATGGCGGGGATTGAATGACTCTAGCAACATCTTCTGCGGACAGCAGAATCGGATGGCCCCCCTTGCCTCCCTTGGTAGGGCAACTGGTGGCTGCCGAGGAAATCAGCGCTTCTAGGGTCGAATCTGAGAATCCTGGACGGTCTACGGGCACGACTAGGATTCTCTGTCTGATGTCAGATTCTAAGTGACTGATTCCAACCTGTAAAGTCCCTGTCCTGCCTGCCCCCGGCTCAGGGTTGGCGATTACTCTGCAATCTACTGAATCCGTCACTTCTTCGATTATATCCCCGTTCGTGACCACCAGCGGCTTGAGCCCCTTAGCCCGCAATCTGCTTACCAGCCAGCCGATTAGATTCCCCTCTCCGACTCCGATCAGAGCCTTAGGCTGACCAAGACGCTCACTCGACCCGGCTGCGAGGACCACGCAGCCGATGTCACCGGCCATGCAATTACCTTCAAGAATCTCTCAGCATCTCTCGGCTGATGATGAGGCGTTGAATCTGACTGGAACCCTCGAAGATCTGGACTACCTTCGCTCCGCGCATCCTTCGAGCTACTGGATACTCCTCCGAGTAGCCGTACCCACCGAAGACCTGTACAGCATCGGTGGTGACCTCCATCGCCATGTCGGCAGAGAAGCGCTTGGCGTGAGCAGCCTCGAGGGTGTTACGTTCTCCCGAGTCTGACTTCTTCGCCGCCCTCCAGGTCAGTAGTCTCGCAGCCTCGACCTTGGTAGCCATGTCTGCAATCATGAACGAAATCGCTTGATGACGGTAGATTGGTTTGCCGAAGGTACTCCGCTCGTTGGCGTATTGTAGCGCCTCCTCCATGGCACCGCGGGCATTACCAACTGCGTGAGCGGATATTGTAGGTCTAGACAGATCAAACGCCTTCATTGCGTTCATCCATCCTCCGTTCTCCTCTCCGCCGATGAGGTTCTCCGCAGGCACCCGGACATCGTTGAAGTCAACCGACCTAGTGTCCGAGCAACGCTGTCCCATGTTCTCCTCCTTCTTTCCAAGTACTATTCCAGAACTGTCAGCGTCGACGATGAAGCCACTCATCCCCTTGTATCCTGCTTTCTTGTCGGTGTATGCCAGCACGAAGAACCAGTCAGCGTGCCCGGCACCTGTAATCCACATCTTACTGCCGTTGATGACATAGTCATCACCATCGCGAACCGCTTGAGTGGAGATTGACTGGACATCGCTTCCCGCGTTCGGCTCGGTGACGCAATATGATGCGATGCAGCCGTCCGCTACTTTGGACAGGTAGCGCTGCTTTTGGTCCTCGGTACCGCCAGTGATCAAGGGGTACGAGGCCAACATCGTGCTACCCGATGCGGTGGCGAAACCCGGGTCGCCCCAGCCAATCTCCTCGCAGATGAGAACTTCTTCGAACGAACCCATCCCGTAGCCGCCGTACTCCTCAGGTATCTTGACTGTGAGCAGACCGAGTTCGTGCGCCTTTCGGATGGCTTCGCGTGGGAAGTTACTGTCGCGATCCCACTTCGCTGCGTTCGGCTGCACCTCTGCTGCAGCGAACTCGTGCGCCATCTCCTGAAGCATAGCCTGCTCCTCTGACAGGCTGAAGTCTACCATGACCCTAGGACCGGGGTCCCGGCCTTAGCGGTTCGCACCTCAATACGCCATACAGTCTAGAGGTATAGCATGGCCATGTAAGCCAGATAGCCACCTACCATCATTGCCCCAACCCGCTTGCCGATATGGCGTTCGTCTAGAAGCATGGCCACGATGAAACCGGAGGTCAGAACGACCACCCAGATGTCTCTCGCGGCGAATTCGGGGGCGATTATGAGGCCTCCGGAGTAGGTTGCGGCGACACCTAGTATGCCCATGATGTTGATGACGTTGGATCCGAGTACGTTGCCCACAGCGACACCACCCTGGCCACGGAGGCCAGCTACAAGGGTAACAGCGAGCTCCGGGAGGGATGTCCCTAGAGCTACAACAGAGAGCCCGATGACGGACTCGGAGATTCCGTAATTGCCCGCTAGTCCAGTGGCGCCTTCTACTAGCATCTCCGCCCCTGTCCATATCATGTATCCACCTACTGCCGTCACCGGAATGGCGAGCAGGATGTAGTCGGGAAGCCACGTGTCACTGTCCTCGATATCGGTCCCCTCTGCCTTAGAAGCGCGGTAGGAATAGGAGTAGTAAGCAGCGAGGCCTAGCAGCATTAGGACGCCGAACTGCCATGCAATCCCACCAATTAGAACTGCAGCAAGCAGTATTACCGTAGCTACTGCCACCGCTACAGCATCACGGCGTATTCCCTGCCCCGGATTCGACGCTGCTCCAAGCAGAGACGCTGTACCTAAAACCAACATCACATTGGCAACGTTTGAGCCCAGCACTCCTCCAACGGCGATTTCATGAGTCCCCTCGTTGACCGCTTCGAGGACTACAGCCAGTTCGGGCAGCGAGGTCCCGATGGCGACGATGGTGAAACCTACCAAGAGGGGCGGCACCCGTAGTCTGCCAGCAACCGTGATGGCTCCTTGTACCACAAGCTCCCCTCCAAGCATCAGTAGCACGAAACCCAGCAACACTAGGGGGCCATCGGCCATACTCAGAGTAGTCATTTGACTCGCCGGGCGTTACTTCGCTCATGACCATTTGGTAGGGCAGCAGGGGGGACTCACAAGCACATCCTGTCGATGTGCCTAGAGACAAGTTCAGCTGTCGGAACTGTGTGGTCCTCCAGAGGTGGTGAGAACGGCACCGGAGTGTCGAGAGCGCCTATTACCACAGGGGGGCTCTCAAGGCACCAGAACGCCTCTTCCATAATGCGACTGCTGACGGTGTTTCCCAACCCACCTGTCCATTGGGCTTCCTGTAGGACCAGTAGTCGACCAGTCCTCCTGACTGATTCCACGCAGGTCTGTGCATCAAAGGGCGAGATGGTTCTCAGATCTACTACCTCAACCTCCACACCGCGTCTGGAGGCCTCCGAGGCGGCCCTCATGGCAACGTGCACCATCGCGCCCCATGTGACAATGGTAAGATCCCTGCCTCCTCTTACTACACGCGCCTTCCCAAGTGAACTCTCGCCTGCAGCGAGACGTTCGTGAACAGCACCCTTGTCCACCAATTGGCTGATTGATTCTCCCCAACCAGTCAGGCCTCCCCTGAGTCCGTAGAGTCCTATGTGTTCAAGGAAAATCACTGGGTCATTCAGTTCATGCGATTCGATTAGGAGGTCGTAGGCGTCTTGAGGTGTGCTTGGGAATACAATTACCAGCCCTGGGTCGTTGATGAACCATGATTCTATCATGTTAGCATGAAACGGCCCGCTACGAGTCTTCCCTCCTAGTGGAATACGCACTGTGACAGGGACTTCCGCACCCCAGCGCCAACGCAGTTGGGCGGCGTTGTTGACCAGTGCGTTCATCGCCAGTGCTGCGAAGCCGCCGAATTGAATTTCAGCCACCGGTCGCAACCCCCCGAGAGCGGCGCCAATTGCTGAGTGGACTATCACCGACTCGGACAGGGGCATGTCGAGAAGCTTGTCTGAGTGCCCCCTAGCTTTCAGAGGTAGATTCAGTCCGAAGGCGCCGGCGACCTCCATGTCCTCTCCCATGAAGACGACCCGGTCACCGTGCTTGTCGGCTATCGAGGTCATGGCATCCTGAATGGCTCTGCTGTAGGTTCTGGCGTTGGACGCGTCAGAGAACTCCAAAGCCTCCTCTCCTAGTTCCAGAGGGCACTCGGTGAGTTCGAACTCATGCTCAAACCTCTCGTACTGCTCAGTGTGGCTGGCGGCGTCATGCAGACTCGTAATTCCCTTTGTCACTGTGTAACCTTCGGGCCAGGGCATTCCCTCCATCTCTCCCCGAGCCGCATCCACCTTGGCCTGCTCCTCGGACTCCATGGCATCCAGTGTCTGCTCGTCGCAGCCCGTTTGGACCAGCAACTCCCTGTGGTTTGGAACTGGGTCCTTCTCAGCCCAGTATGTCAGCAACCCCCTGTCGACGTATCCGGGCGGGTTGCCCGAAGCAGCCCCGAGGTACAGGTCGTCATGGTGGTGAGCGTGGCCGCACCCACGCATCGTCTCAACGTGAATCAGGGTGGATCCACAACCGTCCAGAGCGAATTCCCTTGCTACCGCGGTCGATGCGTAGAACAGCCCGGGATCAGAGCCATCAATGGTCCATGCCGGTATCCCCATGGCATGCCCCTTGTCACCAAATGTCTCGACCCCTGACTGGCCGGTGACGAAAGTGTCGAGTGCTATCTGGTTGTTCTGAATCATGAATGATATCGGTAGACCCCTCACTCCGGCGAGGTTCATGGCCTCCCAGAACTCACCACTGCTACTGCATCCCTCACCTACTGGGGCGAGATGAAAACGGTCTATTGAGAGCCTAGATGCGGCCAGAGCCACTCCTGTTGTTGTGGCACTGGCGATTGGCAGTGGAGCGGTTGGAGGGAGAATCCTCTTGTCCCAGTTGCCGATGTGAAGATCTCTTCCTCCTGCACCCTCGTGTCCGCCGTTCATGTATGATCCAGACTTGCCCATCTGGGAGGAGAAGACCTCTAACGCAGTCTGTCCCATGGCAATAGCCAGGCCAACATCGCGAATCATCGGGGCAATCACGTCAGCACGGTGTCGCTCGTCAGTGGAGATGTCGACGGCCCTGCGCATCGCGCTGGCGCAGGCGACTATCCCCTCCTGCCATGTCGAGCGGAAGCCCTTGCCCCCAAAACTCTCTCCATCGGGAGTCTCGATACCATTTGCAAACAAGTCCTTTAGATGCTCGTCAACGGCCCTCGTCCGAGTCATCATCCTCTGCCAATCCATGCGCTGTTCAAGGGTGATTGAGGAGTAGTGAGCAATCCTTCTTAGGCACAGTGTGGTGTCGGCCAATAGTCTAGCAGTGCGGCGTTTCAGGTGAATATCTGCAGTTCTCCTCGGAATCACCTCTGCAGAGTGTACGGAACTTATCTCAGGCGAGAGCAGACGGTCTAGGAGAGATTCTCCAAAAGCCCTGACAAATTCCTTAGAGAACCCGTGAAAAGACTCCCCTTCAAACGAGTCCGGGGCGTCCATTCCGTCCCAGCAGGTGGCGACTGCAATCAGATGTCCATCGTGTCTCTCTGCGAAGAACCTGAGCAGTTCCGCTCTGGCTGCCTTGGATTGCAGGGGCTTGGAGAACTCGAGAGCATGGGCTGGCTCCCATCCTGCTCCCCAGATTACCGGAAGATCACTTTGGGAAGCTTCCTCTGAGGGGGACGAGCTGACGGAGCCAATATCCTCTTCCAACTTATTGATTACACCGTCTCTGCGTTCGGCCTCAATCGCTAGTTCCCTAGGATCGAGCGAAGCTTCTCTCTCCCAGATTTGCACATTGCGGTGCCTCCCTTGGCCGCTGGAAGATCTATTCAAGGTGGCCCTGACTCTGTTGCCGCAGTGTTGGCACCTCCTGTCTAAGCGCGCTGTCTCCCCTCGTGTCTTCCATACCTGATGTCGCTCGCATGACGGGCATTTCCATACTCCTTGGCGAATGATTGCCATAATGCGCCGAGAGGGAACTAATACAACAAATCTTCGATGCGCTGAACGGTTGGAACCCACAAATGAGTTAGTATTACTAAATCCGACGAATATCAGTAGTATATTTATACTTAATACCACAAAAAAATGTTAGTTTCAACTATTACTTACCACAATTAATATTTTATTATACTAGAATCAACCGTATCTGACCACTTGTGAATCCCTCCAGTCAGGTTGTACACATATCTCTCAGGGCTTCTCGAAGCTATTAGAAAACGCGCTACAGCAGCCGACCTGCCTCCAGTTCTACAGTAGATTACCACGTCACGGTCGTGAGGAACCTCTTCGACTCGTTGCGGGACCAAGTTGTGCTGGATGCGCAACGAGGTACCCTCTAGCGAGACGATTCTCTCCTCATCCATCCTCCTGACGTCTAGTAGGAACGGCGACCATCCCTGGCCAACTCTTTCGACGTAATCGACAGGGTTGATTTCGAGCATCTCGCGCTGCGACTCTTCGATGGTGTCTGCTGGGTTTGAGCACTCTATCGCATAATCGGAGAGGTCGGTCACCGTCGCTCGGGACGGGTCGTGTGAGTACGAGAGTGAACGCATCCCCATGCCGAGGGCATCTATGACCAGCAGTCTGCCGCTGAGCGGCTCGCCAACTCCTAGAATAATCTTGATCGCCTCAGTGGCCTGTATCGAACCGACGATTCCCGGCAGGACTCCTAGTACACCCGCCTCAGCGCAGTTCGGTGCTAGCTCCGTTGGTGGGGCCTTGGGAAACAGGTCGCGATAGTTAGGCCCCCCGTCGAGATTGAAGGTGGTGACTTGGCCCTCGAATCTGTGGATGCTGCCGAACACCCAGGGCTTGCCCAGTATTTCGCAGGCGTCACTGATGAGGTACCTCGTTGAGAAGTTGTCCGAGCCGTCGATGACGAGATCAAAGCCACCAATCAAATCGAGGGCGTTGACGACTTCGAGCCTTGCCTCATACGCTTCGATTGTGACTTCAGGATTTAGATCATTTAGGCGACGTTCAGCAGAAATCACCTTCGCCTCACCGACCGCGGATGTACCGTGCAGAACCTGCCTCTGCAGGTTCGAGAGGTCGACCGAGTCATCGTCAATGATTCCTATCCTACCTATTCCAGCGGCCGCTAGGTATAGCAGAGCCGGAGAGCCCAGCCCCCCGGCTCCTACTACTAGGATTGAGGCCTCATTCAGGAGCCTCTGCCCTTCTGGGCCGACCTCCGGGAGGGTCAAATGCCTCGCGTAGCGCGTACTCTGCTCATCAGACACGGCTCTATGAGG
>DAGM01000060.1:890-9801 GCA_002495735.1 Euryarchaeota archaeon UBA54 | reverse complement strand
ACAATCAGAAAGGCGGGCCCAAATTAGCGCCTCAATGTTGGTCTTCTAACCACTTCTCGACATCCATTGCTGCTTGACATCCCATGCCCGCGGCGGTGATGGCCTGCCGGTAGCGCTTGTCCACCACGTCTCCAGCTGCGAACACACCTGGAATACTCGTCATCGTGTGTTCGGAGTGCAGTATGTAGCCCGATTCATCCATCTCAACTTCGCCATCTAGGAAACCAGTCATTGGCTTGTGTCCGATGGCGATGAACGCCCCTGTGCAAGCGATTTCTTGCCCGCTTCCATCCCTAGGGTCCTCGATGATTGCCCCGCTGAGGCCATTCTCGTCAGAGAGCCACTTCTTAATCTGTCTATGAGTCATAATGTCGATCTTCGGATGACTCACAGCCCGCTCGTACATCACCTTCGAGGCTCTGAATCCCTCGCGCCGGTGGATTATGGTGACCTTACTAGCGAATCTAGTCAGGAAAGTAGCTTCCTCCATCGCAGAGTCACCCCCTCCCACTACAATGACCTCTTGGTCTCGGAAGAAGGCACCGTCGCAAGTCGCGCAAGTCGAGATACCCCTGCCCTTCTGTGCTTCCTCCCCTTCTACACCGAGCCAGATGGCCTCCGCGCCGGTGCAGATGATTACAGACTCGGCACGATACTCCTCGCCCTCTACCCATATGCCGAAGGGCCGATCCGAGAAGTCAACTCTCTCGACGTTCTTGTCCTGTACCTTGAGTCCGAAGCGCTCAGCCTGCTCGCGCATGTGAACCATCATTTCGGGCCCGCCGATTCCAGAGGGGTATCCAGGAAAGTTCTCGACATCCGAGGTCAGCATCAGCTGCCCTCCGGACATATAGCCGGCGAACATCAGCGGGTCCAGCATAGCGCGCGCAGCGTACAGACCAGCTGTGTAACCAGCTGGACCTGAACCGATGATTATCACATCGTGTACTTTGTTACCCACGGGCTCGCCAACAGCGGGACCTCCTTCAACCCTGCTCCGGGTATTCCATTAGATTTCCATCCCTAGGGTCCTCGATGATTCGCATGGCTATCGAAGCATTCACCTCGAGGGGTCTCGAGATAGGAATCTGCGGCCAGGCCCCCAGTGATCACCCGAGTGAGTTCCCGCCGTTCCTAGTGGACTGCGGTATCACCTCCATATCTGTCACCCCCGACACCGCGATGGCGGTTCGCCAGTCGATCTTAGAGTCCGAGATGATGATAGCACAGGGCATCAAGATCGAAGAATGACCGATTCCAGGCCAGCCGATAGAGTTTCACCGAACTCTCTCGACGAGAGCGCATGACTTGGAGGCCTGCACCGCTCCCTGCTGACGACGAGGAAGGCATCCGGGATAATCTCAAATCGTGGGATGCTATTGCCCATATGCACGCCCAAGGGAGTGGCGCGGAGTTCTATCGAATCGAACAGTGGCTGGCCGGTGAGTCGAAACTGGCTCCTTGGGAAATCGAAGAGATGGGCCCAGTCGAGGGCAAGTCGTTGCTCCATATGCAGTGTCACATCGGCACCGACACGCTGTCGTGGGCACACGAGGGCGCGCAGGTAACCGGTCTCGATTTCTCACCGAACGCGATAGCAGAGGCTGCGCGATTCGCGGACATCCTCGGATTCGACAATGCTAGATTCGTGGTGAGCAGGGTCTCCGAAGCTGTCGAGACCCTTGAGGGTGAGCAGTTTGACATCATCTATACCGGCAGGGGCGCTCTCTGCTGGTTGCCAGATCTGAAGGAGTGGGCACGGGTGTGCGCAGCCCTGCTCAGACAGGGCGGTACTCTGTATTTCGAGGAGAGCACTCCGATGGTAAATATCCTAGACCCAGAGGAAGGGCCGAACGGTCCGCGCTTAGTTCCGAAATACGATTTATTCAAAGAAGGCCCAATATCAGAGACTGGAGAGGGCAGTTATGCAGATCCCGAATGGCCAGGTAGAGGAGTTACACACTGCTGGGAGTACCGCTACGACACCATCATCAACGCGCTGATAGAAGGAGGCTTCCGGATAGAGTTCCTGAACGAGCGCGACGAACTCTTCTTCGCCCCGTGGCCAGAGTTCTTCGATCCTTCTCGGCCCAACTACTGGCGACTCAAGGAAGGCAATGTTCCGATACCTCTGTCATTCACTCTGAAAGCGACGCGGCTGTGACTAACCGATCATCGCTGCAACTGCTCCGACAGCGGCGCGGGCATGCGGTTCTAACCGAGGTTCAATGTGTTCGGGTTCAGCTCCTGGGCCGATTATCCCGAGACCAATTGGCTTGTTGTGTGATATCTGCAACTCAATGATTGCCTTGGTTACGGACTGCCCCATGACCAATCCGTGATCAGTTTGCCCCCGCTCAATTATGCCGAGCACCACAGCGCCGTGCACATCCTCATTCTGAAGCATCCTATCAAGCGCCAGTGGAGCTTCCATAGAACCGGGTACCCAAGCCACTTCAGCGACCTCCCAGTTCTTCACCTCAGCTTCGTCACAGGCGTATTCCAGCATCTTCTCGACATACTCGCGATGGAAAGCACCACACACTATTCCGAGGTTCATGCGTTATCCTCCATATCCCTCATCACCGTATCAACGACCGCCTGTGTGCGAGAATCAATCTCGATGTTTACGCTGCCCCCGACTCCCTTATCTCCGATGGTCGTAATCCTCAGAGTCTCTGGGATGATGTGGAGGGCAAAACTCTCGTCAGACACTTCGCCGATGGTCAGAGACATGCCATCGACGGCAATGAAGCCCTTTTCGAGAATGTACGGACGAGCCTCTTTCGGATTCTCGATAATTAGGTCAATGCCTTCTCCGCGTTCGGATTTCCCAAGAATCTGCGCGGTTGTCATCACGTGGCCCGATAGGATGTGGCCACCGAGTTCATCACCCATTTTCAGCGAGCGCTCGACATTTACCCAATCGCCTTTTTCCAGACTGCCAAAAGTCGTGCGTTCAATAGTCTCCGGAATAGCATCGAAGCGAATCTGCGAATCATCGATCGCGACCACTGTCATACAGACGCCTTCGAGAGCGACGCTAGCACCGATCTCCAGGCCATCTTCGTGCCCACCGAGTTCAACGACAAAGCTGCGTATCTCCTCGCCATCCTCAATTGCGAGTACTTGGCACATCCCGGCGACGATTCCGGTATACATCCCTAGTCCTCCTCGTATGGACCGCCTTGCGTACCAGGCCATAGGTCGAGAATGCGAGAGATGATTTTCCTAGTCCCGTCTAAGTCGTCGGAAAGACCCTCGACTCTGACGACCTTGATATGCCCGTGACCCCGACTCTCCATTCCTTCTCGGATAGCATCGATCGAGTGCTTCTGGTCGTACCCAAGAGCGACCACATCTGGCTTCACTACTTCTAAGATGTCGAATATCGGAACTGACGGCGGGTTGCCGACTATCGCCTCATCGACCGGTTTCAGCCCGGCCACCATTCGCCTGCGCAAATCGTGTGTTGTGATTGGCTCGTGCTTCTGTTTGCGAACCGTGTCATCATGCGCCACGACGACGACAAGCTCGTCTCCGAACGACCTAGCCTGTTCCACGTAGTGCAGATGCCCTGCATGCAAGAGGTCAAACACTCCAACTGCCATCACCCGAACCATACTCTCAATCCTCCGATGCGCATATCTGCCTCAATGCTTCGCTCATTCGCCAATCCCTAGTGCCTTGAGTATATCATCGCCTGTAATCATCGGTATTCCGCGCTTATTAGCGTATTCTCGGGCATCATCGACCGAAAGAGCACCGTCTCCGTCAGGTTGTAGCATCTCGGCGCCTATGGTGCAAGGTGAGTGCCCAGAGAGCCGGGCTATCGATACGGCCAATTCGGTGTGGCCCTGCCGAGATTCCAGACCCCCCGGCGACTCTCTGCAAACTGGGATGTGTCCTGGGGTGCGAAACTCCTCGCCAAGAGCGATGCACGCGGTCTCGCTGTCAGCGCCACTTGTGAGAAGTTCTCCTGCCAGTTCGCCGAATCTCCGCGTAGTCAGGGCTCGGTCCCTGTCGGTTATTCCTGTGTAGGTGCCCCTGTGGTTTAGTGAGATGGTGAACGCTGAGCGAGTATCGTACTGCAGGTCGTCGGTAATGAGTCGCCCGAGTACGGGATTTTCCTCGACGAGAGCGGGGTGAGTGTGTATGTCCTGCAGCCATGGCAGGCCGAACAGTTCGCCGACTTCGTTGCCGATGGCGAGGAAGAGCAGCCCGCCGCAGTCATTGCGCAGTGTTCGCATAACTTCGGGGGTGGCAGCATCGGCAGGCCACAGAAGATCAGTCTCACATTCTCTGAAATCGGAGTCAAATACCATCACAGGGTTGCCCGCAGCGAACGCCGCGATGGCTTGCTCGACGCCCGAGGCCATGAGTAGCGGAGGGGCCTTACCTACCCGTTATTTTCGGTCACAGACCGAATCCTTCTCATGGGTCGGATATCTGCATTGGTCATGGTGGAACGAATCGAAGTGTCAGTACCTGTCAGAGTCGACCTTGCAGGGGGTTGGACTGATGTGCAACCATACGCGGGAGATTTTGGCGGAGAGGTCGTAAATTTCGCCATCAACCAGTACATTCACAGCGTGATGGAGAAGGACTCCGACGGTCGCATCAGGGTCGAGTACAGAAGCGACATTCCTACTGGCTCAGGCCTCGGCACTAGCGGTGCGATGAATGTTGGGCTAATCGCCACTATTGCCGGAGGTGGTAAGAGTCCGGAGGACATTGCAGAGATGGCTTTCCAGTTCGAGGCACTGCTTGAGAACCGAGGTGGCAGGCAAGATCAGTGGGCCGCAGCGCACGGCGGGTTCAACCATCTGCTGTTCCTCGGCGACGAGGTCGAGGAGATGCCGTTCGAGCCGATGAAGTCAGCTAAGAACTGGTTGCGCAAGCACTTCGTTATCGCCTACACTGGGATAGAGCATAAGTCCGGGGACATCCATTCGGGAGTCTGGGAGCGCTATGACCAAGGCGACCAGTCCGTGCGCTCTGGGCTGCACCTGATCAGGGGGGCTGCTAGGCTGATGGCAAATGGACTGCAGAGAGACCGCCGAGAACTCGTTGTGAAGGCTCTGAAGGACGTCTGCGAGGGTGTAGATATGCTCGATCCTGCCATTCACGGCCCGTTCCGGGACGTAATATCGCCGCTTCAGGAGGCAGGTTCTGTCATTGCTTGGAAAGCTCTCGGTGCAGGGGGCGGTGGCTCAGTCGGACTGCTCTGCTCTTCAATGGGCGTCAGTGCAGTGGTTTCTGCAATAGAACAGGCTGGTTGGGAAGTTATCGAATGGGACTATGACAATCAGGGTATGCAAGTCAATTGACGACTGACGACTACCTAAGTCTCAAACACCACCCCACTTTCGTCCTACCAATGGTAGGACGCTCTGGAGCGCTGGCCTCGGCGATAGTTCTGCTCTTCCTCCTTCCTCTGGTCTCATCGGCCATTGTGGTGACCCAAGAGGCAGGAGGATTCGACGCCGAGGGCGACTGGAGCACCTCGGTCGAGCACGACGTCCACCCCTACTGGTGGCTGCACTGGAGCCGCGACAAGGACGCGAACGAGCTGGATGACAGGCTGGAGTGGCTACTTGAACAGCCCGCAGAATTGCAGCAGGATTGGTGGAGGAGGGCCCCTCCAGGAAGCGCTAGGGTGTTCATCGACTACGACCACCACCCCACCGACGCAGACGTCTCCGCTCTCGAGGCCCTCGGTGTCGAGGTGACTTTCCGCTTCACCTACCTTGACACGGTCTCTGCCACCGCCCCGTTCGAAGCAGTTCTGGATTCAGAGGGAATACGCTCACTGCCCGGCACGGTCATGGTCGAGGATCTCGGCCTCGCTGAGCTGAACATGCACGAGGCCGTCCCGAATATGGGTGTGGATGATGTCTGGAACGAACTCGGCCTAGACGGAACTGGCTCTGTTATTGCAATACTCGACACTGGGGTCCGAGGGGACCACGAGGGCCTCAACGACATGGACGACGATCCTTTCACTTGCATTGACGATCCGCCAGACCCACTCGACCCCAATCCAGACCCAATTCCAGCTGACTGCGACCCGAAAATCGTAGCATTCTTCGACGCTGTGTTCACCGATGAGGAACACGATCCATCTGAATCCTATGACTCGGGGACACATGGTAGTCATGTTGCTGGTATCGCGGCTGGTAGCGGCGGAGGACAGACAGACCCAAGCACCGGACTGCGCTATGTCGGCGCAGCCCCGGGTGCTTGGCTAGTTACCATCCTAGCCTGTTGCGATGGCGACATTGAGGATGTAATGCAGGGGGCCCAGTGGGCTATCGACAACAAGGACCGTCACGGAATCGACATTCTAACCTCCTCACTAGGAGAACAGCAGTTTGAGATTCACTTCGACAATGATGGCAACTCAGCCTGGAGTCGCCAGATGGACATGGTCGTAGAGGCTGGCATCATCACTACACTCTCTGCAGGTAACGAGTTCGGCGGCGCTACATTCGCCGGCTGCAACACAATAGACAGTCCAGGGGATGCCAGACTGCCCGTTACGGTCGCAGCGCTCGACAAGAACATGGGATTAGCTATCTACAGCAGCCGCGGATACACCTCAGATTTGAGAGTCAAGCCTGACGTTGCCGCCATTGGCTCCAGCATAATGGCACCTGATGCTCTAACCAAGGACGGCTATACAGGCAAATCCGGCACCAGCATGGCTACTCCTCTGATGGCTGGTATCGCGGCTTTGATGGTTCAAGCTAATCCGGATATCACTCCAACTGAGTTCAAGGACATCATAGGGGCCTACTCGATAGAGCGCGAGATTGCGTTGCTGGACGACCCCGGGTTCAACGACTGCAGTCTGCTGGAGACCCGCCCTGACAATGAGTTCGGATACGGGCAGGCAGACCCTGTCGCTTTCGTAGAGGCTGCAGGCAGCATTGATCGTTCTCTGAACGTCTCGATGGACATCGTCACCCTGCAAGAGATCGGCAATGAGAGCTACATCGCAGGAACCTCATCAGGCGGCGCACTAGGATTGGGAGTGGTCGAAGTGAAGATCGGTGGCGGAGATTGGAAGGGTGCAGCAGACCTCTCAAAGAATGGCGACTGGGCGTCCTGGAGAGTCAAACTCGACCCTCACCTCGAATCAGGCAATTCGACAATCTATGCTAGATTGAGAATCACCGATGACAGCATATCTCCAATAGACGCTCGCAGAGTAGTCCTAATCGATGAGATGGCAATAGCTGGAGCCGCCGAGGGCCTGACCTCTTTCGGCTCGTATGTCTTCTTCGTCCCCTTCGTATTGGTACTGGCTCTACTGGGATACATCATGGTCACAGAACGTTGGGACGAGAAACTCCGAGCAGGGCTGCCTGCAACAACAAATAAGAAAGACAGTGATATTGAATCTGCAAAAACAAATAGGAAAGATTCACCCAGCGCATTTGCACAAATAGGAAATTTTTCTGAATCTTGGAAAGAAGGTAATTCACTAGCTGAGAACAAGATGAGGCGCTATGTGTCTCTGTGCATACTCTATGTCGCACAGGGCCTGCCCTCGGGATTCGCAAATGTGGCCTTCGTGGCATTCCTCGTAACCAATGGAATCGCCGTAGAGCAAATCGCCATACTGTTCGCCACAGTATACCTGCCATGGACATTCAAATTCATCTGGGGGCCAGTTATCGATATGATTAGGTTCCCTCAATTCGGGATAAGACGTCCGTGGATCCTATTCGCCGAGACGGGTATGATAATCTCCCTATCCACCTTGCTTTTCGTTCCGGATCTAGTCGCATCGATACAATTAGTCACCATTTTGCTGTTCATCCACAATCTGTTCTCATCATTGCAGGATGTCAGCGTTGACGCCCTTGCAGTCGACATACTCGAGCCGGATGAAGTGGCCACGGTCAACGGTCTAATGTTCGCCGCCAAGCGTGGCGGTATCATTTTCGGAGGTGCAGTCCTTGGGATGATGGTCGTTCCTTTTGGAATCAAATCGGCGATAATGGTCCAGCTCCCATTGCTAATTCTGATTATGATGCTGCCTCTGTTCCTGCGTGAGAGGCCAGGGGACAGACTGTTCCCATGGAGCAAGCAGGAATATGTGGAGGAGAATTGGTACGTAAAGACCGAGGAGGCAATAGATGCTACGCTGATCCGTGACTCAGAAGCCGAGGCAGCACTGCTGTGGGAGACGGATCATCCGGAAGAATTCAGGCAAGCCAGATGGGTTGCAACAAACCTCTATGGTAACAGAATATCTCCGGCCGCATCCATCCTGTGGGCAAGTATCTCTTTCTTCCTATTGTGGGGGCTTTTCGCTATCCTACACGTACTCACTAGCAGTTTTACCGAGGCTTGGGGAATTACATTCGGAGATGTAGCTTCTCCTCTCAAAACAATTGGAATGTTCACATTCCTAATTTCAGCTATTCTCTTGCTAGCAGAATGGTTGGGTGCCAATATACCCCAGATTCGGAATCCCCTGCCAGTATCGGTCCTTGCATCTGAAACAGCTTACAACATAGTTAAGGGATTCTCGACGCGTTCGTCTTTCATCCTAATCTTCCTGTGTTTGCTGGCCGAACTCTACCTGTTCACCGATCCAATCGTGGTTGACATCTTCATCAATGAGGCGGGTTGGTCCCAGACCAAGTACAACGCAATCATCGGCGGCGTAGTCATCGCCTTCATGATGCTCGGACAGATAGTCGGAGGTATGCTAGGTGACAGGTTCGGAGTCAGAGAAGTCTCGATGATAGGATTCACACTACTAGCTCTGTCAAACGCTTCTCTGGCTCTACTGGATGACTACTGGACCAATACTAACATGATGGTAGCCTACCTGTGCATTCGCGCAATCATCAACGGAGTTGCATGGATTTGCGTCATAGCCGTATGCATGAGG
>DAGM01000060.1:0-571 GCA_002495735.1 Euryarchaeota archaeon UBA54 | reverse complement strand
CATGAGGCTGACCTTCAGCAAGGCCGGCGGCTCGCAGTTCACGGCCTACATGTCGATGTTCAACCTCTCAGCAGTGATGGCGTACCTGTTCACGGGCAACATGACCCAGAGGTTCGACTACGTCACTTGCCTCTACATTGGGGGCGCGCTAACACTGTTCACGGTGATACTGCTATGGTTCATCGACCCCGATGAGACCGATAGGGTTCTTGAAGGACGATTCGGTGACGATGACGGCGCAGACGGTTCGGGCGCAGACGAAGCCGTTGAAGCGATACTGGAGGTTGAAGACTTTGGAGAAGTTCCAACAATTGCTTGAAGAATGCGAGACAGACTTCCTCCTCTTCACCCAGACGGTCTGTCCTTACTGCACTCTGGCGAAGCGGACTCTCGATTGGAAGGGCTTGACCTACACTGTGGTCAACTTTGACCACGAGGGAGACCTGCGTTTCGATGTGGTTCGCGAGACCGGTCATCGAACCGTTCCAATCTGCTACGACATACGCGGAGATGAGCCGATTTTCGTCGGTGGCTCGGACCATTTGCTGAAATATCTCTGACCGTCACTCAA
>DAGM01000022.1 GCA_002495735.1 Euryarchaeota archaeon UBA54 | reverse complement strand
CCGCATCTGCTCATCATGGTCAGGCAAGTCCTTACGGGCCGCTGCAAGCAACTGCGCAGAGTACAGGTTGCCAAGCGTGTAGGTCGGGAAGTAGCCGAAGGCGCCCATGGACCAGTGGATGTCCTGCAGTACTCCAAGAGTGCGGTTCGGCGCTCGTATGCCGAGGAACTCCTCGTACATGTCGTCCCATGCGTCTGGGAGGTCGTCGATTTCGAGATCACCCGCGATGAGTTTCTTCTCGATTTCGTAACGGATCATAATGTGCATATTGTAGGTGGCTTCGTCGGCCTCAACGCGAATCAGACTCGGCTCCACAAGATTGACTGCCTGCCACAGCGCTTCCGAATCGACTCCATCCATGTTCTGGGGAAAGTGCTTCTGCCACATTGGCAGGGCCCACTCACAGAACTCACGAGAGCGGCCGATTTGATTCTCCCATAACCTGCTCTGACTTTCATGAACTCCGAGTCCGTTAGCCTCGCCGGCGGGCTGGAAGTCAAGGTCTCGCCGGCGCCCCTGTTCGTAGGTGCCGTGACCCGTCTCGTGCATCGAGCCATACAGCGAGCCGAATGGATCAGATTCGCTGTAACGGGTTGTCCAGCGGACATCGTCGGGGTTAGGCCCACCGCAGAATGGATGGGTCGAAGCATCTCGCCGGCCGGCGGAGAAGTCGAAACCAATCGCTTCAGACACGCCTTGGCTCAGCGCTTCCTGACCCGGCTGTTCCCATGAGTTATCCTCCACCCACGAGATGTCCGGGCGGTTACCACTCTCGACAACCGCCTTGATTAGGGGAGCTACGTTGTCGCGTAATCCAGCGAACAATGGATCTACTCTGGCTACAGTGAGACCACTCTCGTAGATGTCGAGGAGTGCGTCGTACCGTAGTTCGTCGTAGCCTAGGTAGTCGGCCTTTCGACGAGCGAGATCAATGGACTTGGCGAGATCGTCGCGAAAAATCGAGAAATCGTCCTTCGCACGTGCTTCACTCCACGAGATTTGCGCCTTCGAGCGGTGCTTGGCCATCTCCTCAACGAATTCTGTAGGTAACTTCGTCGCCTTGTCGTATGACTCGCGGGCCAGCCTGACGTTAGCGGTCTGTACGTCGTTGAGGCCGTCAGTGACCTCCAACTCATCGAGCAGCTCCCCGATGCGAGGATTGGTCAACCTCTGATGGCCGGTCTTGGAGATCCAAGCCAGCTGCTCGGCCCTGAGGCCTGCAGCCTTGGGCGGCATCAGTACTTCCTGATCCCAACTCACCAAACCACCAATCTGGCCAATCAGGTCTATGTCCCTCAATCTCTCAAGCAGTTCGTCGTATGCGCTCATGGCTTCGCGAGAGCGGTCTCAGACACATAGGTTGCGGAGTCGGTAATTGACTCAGACATCGATTCCAAGCATACCTCTGAGGGCTATTCCTATGACGTACGAGATTAGGCTGACCACACCGAGAATACCAGCCATTTCCATGAACCTACTCCTGAAAGAGACCTCCTCGACCACTGAGACATAGAAGTTGAACACCGCGACTATTAGCAGACCTATCGCGAAGGTGCATAGCAGAGCCTGGACATGAGGTTCTAAGCCTTGGAAATCAGGACTGTCGGCTTGGAATAACAAATAGGGGGAGACTAGCATGAAGACCGTGACTAGGTAAGAAATCCAGGTGAAGAACGCAGCCTTGACGGCTGACTCACTCTTCTTCTCCGCACGCGAGGACAGGTACTCAGAGGCACCCATGCTGAATGCCGCCGCGATTCCCGTTACCAATCCGGCCAGTGCTACCAAATTCAGGTCTTGCAAAGCGAAGGTGAGCCCTGCCAAAGCCCCAGTAAGTTCTACGAGGGCGTCAGACATCCCAAGGACTACGCTACCCGAGTAGCGCAGACGCTCCTCGTCCAGCATACCAATCATGTTCTCCTCGTGAGCCTCCTCTTCATCGGCAATCTCGTGCAAGCCGAGTTCGCGATATTCAGCAGCAGCATCCTGCTCCGTTGCCTCCATCATTTTGACAGAGAAGGTGAACCCGAACAGCCTAGCCAACATAATTTGCCTTCTGACTTTGCTCATGTCAGCCTTGACCTCCTCCCCCGTCATCTTCCCTATCACGGCTTCATGCCTCTCCTCCTCCAAGGCGATGCCCTCGAGTATGGATCGGTTCATGGGATCGACCTGCATCTTGGCGAGACGGCGGTAGACTTCCGCTTCAGTGGCCTCCATGCGCTGTAGGCTGAGTAACTTGGACCGCGTGGATTCGTCCATGTGACGCGCTGAGTCCCCTTTCTCTTGAATATGACCAATGCACAACTGCGCGGGGGCGCGGCCTTACGAACGCTTGATGCGCACCGCATCTCTCGCCAAGACGCATGGCACGCAGCGATATCAGGATCAGTGTCCCTGTGGTTGATCGCATCCTGCTGCACCTCTGGGAGCAGGACCACCAAGCCGACCACTATCTCGTCACTCAGGAGATGACTCGTCCCGGAATAGCCGAGATATGCGCCCTGCACCCGCCAAATGTCTCCCGCTCTATGCGAGATCTGATGTCCAACGGATGGGTTACCGAGCACACTCGGACTGTCAGGGGGGGCGACCGCCGTCAGAAGACTTGGCAGTTGACCGATGAGGGTCGCGCCGAGGCACGGGAGCGGATAGACGAACTCCACTCAACCTCGATACTGTTGCGCAGCAGGGAGGGCAAACTGCTCGAGGTCCGCGCCGATGAGGCGGCAGCGAGGTTGAAGGCCGGCCTGACATTGCTTCAGGTGCTAATGCACGCGCAGCACGAAGGGGTGCTGAACTTCGGTGACATACGATTCGGAGCCATCGTCAGATCCGACGATGTTGCGACTCCACCCCCTGGCTCGCTCTCGCTTCTCACCGGGGCGCATTCGACATACCACACCCGACCTCCTCAGACCCGAACCGTGCACGGCCGTTCGTCAGAGAAACTTCGCTTGGACGACTGGTACGCGTCCAGCGCCCCGATGTTCGTACTCTCTGGAATTGCCGGGTGCGGCAAGACCACTCTGACCGCGCATTGGCTCGACGGGCTGCTAGAGAGGGCCCCCGGTCTCGAAGTGATGTATTATCCGTGTCAACCCTGGGATTCACCCTTGGGCATCGCCACGAGCTTGCTGCACAGGCTCGGCATTGGTCCAGATGAAGACTCATCTGACCCCTATGGAATACTCGATTCTCTCCCCCTCAAGCCAGGAGCCCGACTAGATCTGGACCTCTACCGCCGTCGCCTATCCGCCCACATGCTGGATGAAGAGGGGCGCTGCGGCGTTCCTTGCAGCGAGATGTTGTTGATTCTCGATGACGTCCACAACATCGGCTCCGAGGGAACTCATCTGCTAGGCGCCCTGCTGCAGGTCGCTGAGTCAACGGCCATGCGGCTGCTGCTGGTCTCGCGGACAAACCTCGCTTTCTACGATAGGCGCGATGTGCACACGCGTGGACGCATCGAGGAGCTTGCACTCTCCGGCCTTTCTCTGGACGAGATATCGGCTTGGCTAGACTCTCTTGACCTACCTAGTCACGCCCCAGCCGAGGAGATACACCGAGCTACAGGTGGTCACCCACTGGCGGTCGAGTTGCTCGAACTCTATGGCCAGACCCTGCACGAAGACTGGTTGCGCTTCCTCGACGAGGAGATTCTCGATGTACTACCTGAAGATCGCAGAGAAACTCTCGCGTTGCTGGCGGTCGCCGAGCGCCCAGTTCCGTGGAGCGCCCTGGCGAAGGCCGCCGGAATCGACGGGCCACCTCCAGCTGATTTGCTCGAGAGGGGACTGATGCTGGAACTCAGCGACGGCATGTGGTTGCACGAGGCGCTACGAGCAAGGCTCCTGAGGGAGGTCGGTGCGCCGCATGAGGAGAGAGCCCGTAGGTTGCGCGAGGCGTCCGACTAGGCCATGTGACGGTTCAACCAGTCATCCATCCCCGGTTTTGGCATGGCACCGGACAGCCTGTCGACGACCTCGCCGTTACGGAAGAGAATCAGGTTTGGAATCCCCCTGACGCCGTATTTCCCGGGTGAAAGGTGATTGACGTCGGTGTTGACTTTGGCGATGGTGATTTCGCGCTCTCCGGCGATTTGCTCGAGCACGGGGGCAATCATCCTACAGGGTCCACACCAAGGTGCCCAGAAGTCAACCAACACCCACTCATCGCTTCTCGTCACTAAATCGAAGTCCGCATCATTCGCAGTCACTATTTTTCCCATTCGCTCACCCGTAGCCATACCGCCGCATCCACATCCTATCAATTTGTGTCTGTAGTACGTACATTGCTGGGCCGAGGGATTGAGAACCGAAAGCCACCCCCGTCGACTCATGGAGATTACGCCGAGCATCCTCACAGCCGACTTCACAAGGCTCGGCGAGACGCTTGAAGAAGCAGTGGCAGCGGGTATTGATTGGTTACACATGGACGTAATGGACGGTAACTGGGTCGTCAATCGAACCGTCACATTCGGGCCCGCTCTGATACGTTCTGTGCGCGACCGACTCGGTTCTGAAGTCACCATTGACTGCCACCTCATGATTACCAATGCTGAGGAGACATGGGACCAGTACGTCGACGCCGGTGTGGATATGGTAATCGCCCACATTGAGGCCGTAGGAGACTTTCCCGCGCTAATCGAGGCTTTGCACGGCGCCGGAGTGCAGGTCGGTTGTGTGCTGAACCCCGACACTCCAGCTGAGGATGTCTTTCCTTTCTTACAGGACTTGGACCTCGTTTTGGTGATGTCTATTGTCCCCGGCAAGGGCGGACAACAATTCATGCCTGAGGTTGAGGATAAGGTGCGCGCCTTCCGCGCAGCCATAGATACTCAGTCTGCAGCTGGAGGGCGCGCTACCAAGCTGATGATAGATGGTGGCGTGAAGGACCACAACGCCGCAATGATTGCAGAGTGGGGAATAGACATCGCGGTAGTGGGATCAGGACTCATCAACGACCGTGGCACGATAGCCGAAAACCTCGCTACAATCACCGCGGCACTCGATTAGTAGCGCCCCGACGAGCATTCAAAGCACTCAACCCCGAGGGGAGTCTCGATGGTCACAGAGCAGTGGATGGTTGAGGAGGTCCGCAAGGTCGTTCTAGACGCCAAAGTCGAGGCTTCGGATCTGCATGGCAGCGGTGACCACTTTCATGTTAGGGTGATTTCCGAGAGCTATGAAGGGGTGCGACCACTACAGAGACAGCGACCAATTCTGAATCACTTCAAGCCCTTTATTGCGCAGAACATCGTGCATGCACTAGATCTGAAGTGCATGACTCCCGAGCAGGCTGGAGATAGTGGGGACACCGCTTTCGACCCGCATGGTGAAGAAGTGGAGTTCTTTGGAGTACATATCCGCAGGCCGGACAAGGAGTGATAATATGACAGAATTTAATTGGGCACCAGAGGAGTTGCAAGAGATAGTCGACAACAACAAACTAGTCCTTTTTATGAAGGGGACACCGGAGGAGCCGCAGTGTGGATTCTCCAACCGCGCCGCGACGGTGCTGCAGCAACTCGGTCAGCCATTCGTCAGCATTAACATACTCTCAGACCACCGAGCAATCCCCTCGGTTTGCGCGTGGTCTGATTTTCCTACAATGCCCCAAATCTTCGTTCATGGCGAGCTCATCGGGGGCTCTGACATAGCTCTGGAGATGTACGAGAGCGGCGATCTCCAGCAGATGCTCGTGGA
>DAGM01000064.1:11987-12690 GCA_002495735.1 Euryarchaeota archaeon UBA54 | reverse complement strand
AGTTCGACCCAAACTGGCCATCATCAGCACTGGAGATGAACTCATACTCCCAGGTATCGAACTCGCTGCTGGGCAGATATACGAATCCAACTCCTACGGCATTGCCGTGTTGATTGAGAAGATGGGCGGCCAAGCGATTCGCTACGATGTCGTTCACGATACTATCGACGGACTGCGCGAAACTCTCGACAGCGCCGCCCACGAATGCGATGCGATCCTCACCAGTGGGGGAGTCAGTATGGGGAAGTGGGACCTTGTCCGTCGCTTGATGGAAGAAGAGGGAGATCTTTCGTTCTGGAGAGTGAAAATCAGACCCGGTGGCCCCCCTCTCTTTGGGACCTGGAAAGGAACACCCCTCTTCGGCCTACCAGGAAATCCAGTCAGCAGTCACGTGGTGTTCATCTCCCTCGTCGCCCCTTGGCTCTCTCATTGTATGGAGGCACACCCAGAGAACGGCCCCACCATCGGTGACAGGGTCAAAGTCAAGCTTACTGAGGGAGTCAAAGGCGCGCCCGGAAAACTCTGCATGAGGAGAATCAGGATAGAGGCCAGCGAGGATGGTTTGATCGCCACTGTTCACACCCATCAGGGCAGTGGCAACATCCACAGTATGGTTGCCCACAACGGCCTGACATTACTCCCACCTAACACCGACGCGGAGGCTGGCGACATTATCGACGCGCTCTGGTGCCGGTAGAAACCT
>DAGM01000064.1:0-11661 GCA_002495735.1 Euryarchaeota archaeon UBA54 | reverse complement strand
AAACCTCGTCGATGCAAGCATTTTTTCAAAGAAGGGGAAAAGGTGCGATGTTCCAATCTCCATCTAAACGAAAGGTATTGTGATGAGCACGGAGGGTGACAAAGTCACTTTCCAATACATGAATTCAAGGACGTCCTCTCGCACGCATGCTTCCACAAGGAAGTTGAGATATGGCTAAGCGATTGAAGAACGGCGCAGCCAAGGATGGGTGGATAGAGGTTCGAGGAGCCCGTACCCACAATCTTCAGAACATCGACGTCAAGATTCCACGAGGGCAGTTCGTCGTCCTGTCAGGGGTTTCCGGCTCGGGCAAGTCAAGCCTAGCCTTCGACACACTCTATGCCGAGGGGCAACGCCGTTACATCGAGAGCCTAAGTTCCTACGCGAGACAATTCCTCGGCCAGATGAAAAAGCCTGATTGCGACAGTATTGAAGGCCTGTCTCCCGCCATAAGCATCGACCAGAAACAAGGTAGCCACAACCCCCGATCAACCGTGGCTACGGTGACTGAGATCATGGATTACATGCGCCTTCTTTGGGCCAGAGTCGGACTCCCTCATTGCCCTGATTGTGGTAAGGAGGTTGCAAGACGGACTGTACAGGAGATAGTCGACGATGTGCTATGGCGATTCGAGGGCCATGCAGTGGCCGTCTGGAGCCCAGCGGTGCGCGACCGCAAGGGGACTCACGCCGACCTATTCCGAGCGCTTGTCGAGCAGGGGTACCTTGGGGGTAAGGTGAACGGGCGCGATGCCGATTTCGAGAACCCCCCAGAGCTTGAGAAGAACCTCCGTCACGACATAGATGTCAGAATCGATCGAATCCGACTCGAGAGGGTGACCCGACAGCGACTCACTGAAGCGGTGGAAGCCGGACTCAGACTAGGCGCTGGTGCTGTGGCGATCGAGAGCCTCAAGGCACCCAAACTGAGGAAGTCCGACGATCCAGACGAGCAGAGATTCCAGACAGGACAGGGAGAGTCAATAGCGTACTCTGAGGAGTTCGCCTGCCCAGAGCACGGCGCATTCCTACCTGAGATGAGTCCACGAGTCTTCTCATTCAACAATCCCCTAGGCGCGTGCCCATCATGCCAGGGTCTCGGTGTTCAGAGAAACTTCTCCTCTGATCTCGTTATAGATCGACTCGCTACGGTCGGAGAAGGTTGCATCACACCGTTTCGCCGCTCAATGATGTCTGGGTGGTACAGGACACAGATGACGCAGACTTGTGAGCACTATGGGATCCCACACGATGTCCCGTTCGGTCAGTTGGACGATGAGGCCCAGGATATCATGCTGAACGGCTCGGGTGACACGATTATCACCTTCAATTTCGTATCAAAAAAAGGCTCCTCGTACCAGATGGTCCGTCCTTGGGAAGGTGTCTTTGCGCGCCTTCGGAGGACTTACACGGACACCAGTTCGAATCGGACTAGGTCACGACTCACGTCGTATATGACCGACGAGCCGTGCCCTGACTGCCAGGGCAAGAAGCTGAACAACGCGGTGAGCATGGTCACGGTGGGTGGTGTCTCCCTGCCCGAGATATCGTTCTGCAGCGTTCTAGAAGCCCTCGCAGTTGTACAGAACTGGCGCATCGGAGGCTTGGACGATACCTGGTCGAGACTCGACAGAGAGGAACCTCATACCCCCACGGTCTCGAAGACCGAGCACCTCGATGAGAGATCACTGTTCATCGCTCACGATATCATCAAGGAGATTGAATCCCGGCTCCGTTTTCTTGCTCTTGTAGGACTCGACTACCTCACTCTCGATCGCCGCGCCAATACCCTCTCGGGCGGCGAGTCTCAAAGAATCCGTCTGGCTACTCAGATAGGGACACGCCTGACAGGTGTGATGTACGTCCTTGACGAACCCAGCATAGGCCTTCATCCGAGGGACAACGGCAGATTGTTGGAGACCCTCAGAGAGTTGACCTCTCTCGGCAACACCCTACTTGTGGTAGAGCACGATGAGGCGACTCTACGACAGGCCGACTGGCTCGTAGATCTTGGTCCAGGTGCGGGCAAGGAGGGCGGCAGAGTGGTGTCCAATGGCAGTCTTGAACAACTCCTCAACACCAAAGAAAGTGTGACCGGAGCTTATCTCTCAGGCAGGAAGAGCATACCCCTCCCTGAAGACCGAGTCACACCGGATGATGATCGATGGCTCGTAGTGACCGGAGCCCGTCAGAATAACCTACAGGACATAGACGTTAGAATCCCCCTTGGGTGCATTGTTGCTGTGTCTGGTGTTTCGGGCTCAGGAAAATCTTCTCTCGTAACTTCCACCATAGCCCCCGCTCTCCAACGAAAACTCCACGGGGCCGACACCACTCCCGGTAGTCACGACAAAATCGAGGGCTTCGAACTCATTGACAAGACCATCGTCATCGACCAATCTCCAATTGGACGTACCCCTCGTTCCAATCCGGCCACATACACCGGAGCATTCTCTCCGATACGCGATTTGTTCACCCAGACCAACCTCGCCAAGGAGCGTGGCTACCAACCCGGCCAATTCTCTTTCAACGTGCGAGGCGGCAGGTGTGAGGCCTGCAAAGGCGCTGGTTCGAGCAAACTTGAGATGAACTTCCTGCCCGATGTCTGGGTGGTCTGCGACATCTGCAAGGGCAAGCGCTACGCCCGCGAAACCCTAGAGGTCAAGTGGCGCGGTAAGAACATCCATGATGTCCTCGAGATGAATGTCACCGAGGCCTGCGAATTCTTCGCCAACCAGCGTTCGATTTACCGCATTCTGTCAACAATCCGGGATGTCGGTCTGGGCTACATCCGTCTGGGCCAGCCCGCTACAACTCTCTCTGGAGGCGAGGCCCAGAGGGTCAAACTTGCCACCCAGTTACACCGCCCGGCTACCAAGCACACCGTGTACATCCTCGACGAACCGACCACGGGCCTCGCCTTAGCTGACGTCCACCAACTCATCGAAGTACTCCTTCGTCTACGCCGTAACGGCCACACAGTCATCATCATCGAGCATCATCTCGATGTAATCAAATGCGCTGATTGGGTCATAGATCTCGGGCCTGAGGGCGGTGAGCGGGGCGGTTTGGTGGTTGCCGAGGGAACTCCCGAAGAAATTACCGAGAACCCTGACAGCTACACCGGGAAGCACCTGTTAGGCTTCGTATGAGCATGCGGCGGGCTAAGCCTTGAGAAGGGGCACCACATCAGTTCCTCTGATGTACCGCTCAGGGAACCCTGCGCTTTCCGATGCTACGTTCGATAAGAGCTCCTATGAGGAGGCTAACTGGTGGGACGAGGAATCCAACCTGATGTCTATCGAAGGAGTCGCCGAGAAGACAGGTTTCCTCCTCTTGATTACAGCGACCACCGCCATAATGACGGCCTTTTCTATGCCAGAGGCATGGCCTCTGATTTTAATTGGAGCAGTGGGGGGGCTTGTCGTTGCTTTGATGGTGATTTTTTCCGGATCAATGAATCCTGTGTTGATTTGCTTTTACGCAGCTTTGGAGGGACTGGTTCTCGGAGGAATAACTTGGGTTTTCGAGGTTGGTTTAGATATGCCAGGTATTGGTATTCTCGCAGCCCTTCTCACCTTCCTCATCCTTGGGGGTATGATAGCCATCTACAGAGCCGGGCTAATCGCATGGGACCGTAACACACAGATTGCGGTTTCATCAGCACTAGTTGCAATTGTTCTCATCTACATAATTTCAATCATAGGATCAATCTCTGGATGGTACGCAATTCCATATATTCACGGCGCTGGTCCAATCGGCATCCTGTTTTCCCTCTTCGTTGTAGGAATAGCAGCCCTCTGTTTGGTTGCGGACTTTGACTTCATCGAGAAGGGAGTGGAGAGAGGTGCTCCCAAGCAATTGGAGTGGAGAGCGGCCTTCGGTTTGATGGTCACATTGATTTGGCTCTATCTTGAGATACTCAAACTCCTAGCTAAGTTAGCCGCTTCGAGGTAGTGTATGGAAACAGACCTTATCGCCAGCCTAGCGGCGGCAGGAATAGCCCTCGGGATCATCGAAGGTATCAAGCCAGGCCCACTTCTGACTATGGTAATCAGAGAATCCCTTTCCAAGGGTCTGAAAGCCGGTATGTGGACTGCTGCGGCCCCTATCTTCACCGATGGCCCACTGATAATCGTTAGTCTGTTCCTAGCTGGTTGGATGGCCACACAGCCCTCCGTCTTGTTCTCAATCTCCCTTCTTGGGGCGTTATTTCTGACTAAGATGGGTTTGGAATGCTTCACTCTAGAAGCCCCTGATCCTGATAATACAGATACCGACGCCTCCGGGTCTTTCAAACGCGGCGTGGTGACCAATCTTCTGAATCCTAATGTGTACATGTTCTGGTTCCTCATTGGTGGCCCTCTAATGGCTTCAGCAGCAGAGCAGGAACCTTTGGCTCCAATCCTCTATGCTATCTGCTTCCTAATCACAATCATCCTCGTGAAGGCCTCCATCGCGTGGCTTTTCGTCGGCGGCGGAACCTGGCTATCTCCTCGCAAATATCGCATCGCAATGGTCATCTGTGGGTTAGCAATGCTTGGCTTCGCGGTAAGCTTCGTTTACCAAGCCTATGGCATGTATCCAGAAGTATTCTAGAGGGTACTAGGTCCACCATGCGGTAATTCTTCGAGGGTTCCATTACCTCTCAGAGATGGTCCAAGTATCATGGTGCCGAAGATACCTATCTCTCCCCCGACGTTGTGCGCCAGTCCAAACCAAGGTCTACCGTACTGGTCAATGATGATGTCATTGAAGTCCCCGAATCCTCCGCATCGGTTGAAACCACAGTCAGCTGTGGTATCTAACGGGTCACCCCACCCGTTGACCTGCACAGTTGTCATCAGTGGCATCGGGCTGAATGCGTCGGTGATGACGGTGAGGTATCCATTCCACGTGTCTCCCCCTGAGTCTCCTAGATATCCCATAGCAACCTGACCCGGGCCTCCCGCAGTCAACACAGGGAACCCAGTGCCGTTGAGTCCGATTGGCGGCGCTATCATCAACGGCTCGCTCCATGTCTCTGCCTCATCTGTCGAGAAGGAATAGTACGGCATGTTGTCGGAACCCATCCACATCGCATGGACGTTATTTTCAGAGTCAGGATAGACCTGCGCCTCTTCGAAGTTCCAAGTCTCAGCCGTCCCTGTATTCTCTGTGGGCAGTGGGTGTTCAGTCCAAGTGATTCCGCCATTTGTGCTGCGGTAGATGGAGTAACCCTCGCCCCCATTGCATCCCCTGTTGCCCCGGTAGAAGTTACCATTCTCCGAACCCATCATGTGGCCGGTCAACCCACCACTATCACAACCGTTTGGCGCACCTGGAAGTTCAGGCCCCCATGTCAACCCCCCATCGTTACTGGCTGAGCAGACTGGATATGGGTAGTTGCCGTTGACGCAGAACACCCATGTGGTAGGATGAAGGAGTGCTGAGTAAGGAGAGGAGGCTATGGTCTGATGATCCTGTACTGACCAACCAGTTGCGACCGACGGCCCTGTCCAACTCCCCCCTTCGTTGTCAGACCACTCAACAGTCATCCCAAGCAGGGCATGCATGTCGAACTTCATCACACGGTCAGTCCAGGGGTCAACGTAGAGATACGGATCGTTGCTGTTAGCCACGGGCAGAAACGCGCTGTAGACATCCTCGCAGACGTAGTCACTTACATTGGTCATTCCAATCAGTCCCGAGCAGCGTACGATGGCAGTCGAGCCGGCGGCTCCATTACCCCAACTTGTCATGTACAGGTTATCTGCTGAGGTTACTCCAATGGTAGGCTCGAAAGTCGTCATCCCGATGCCGTAGTAGCTGCCCATAGCGCAGGACGGGGCGTTGTTGCCTACGAGCACTGAGGTGCCGTTGAATACATCAGAGACAGTAGTTGCATCTGTGGCGTTGGAATAGTGGTACCAGGTGCTGTTGGAGATGCCATCAGGGCAAAGCCCACCGAACATGCTCTTCTCCTCAACCACGACCTCCTTCTCGCCAAAGCAGCCCCCAAGGGGGGCTGATATCATCAGCATCACCAGCATCATCGCTGTCGCTCGCACGATTCGCGGTCACGACTCGTATACATCAGATGAACGGCGGCATGTTACCCCATCATCAGGGTTGTATTGCCACCAGCCGGAAGCACCGGGAGGTACGCTAGGTCACCAAATAGAGCAGGACCTTCAGTCAACGTCCCAATAATTGCCTCATCGAACCCACCTGCGTTATGCGCAAGCGCAATCCAAGGACGACCCTCATCATCAATCTCGACATCGATGAAGTCCCCAAACCCACCACATCGTACATTGCCACAATCAGAAGTGACATCCAATGGGTCATTTGGCTGGTTAACAGCCACAGTAGTGATGAGCGGATTCTCGACAAAAGCATCTGTCATGATGGCCATGTAACCGTTCCAACCAACTCCTCCAGACGTCGTGTTGTTCGCACTCACATCATTCACCTCTCCAATATAGCCTACCACCACACGCCCCTCTGCACCTGCGAAGATTGTTGGAAATCCAGTCTCTTTGACACCCGGGGCTGCAACCATCATCGGCTCACTCCAGGTGTTGCCTTGGTCCCGTGAGTATGCGTACCACGGCAGCTGGTCGTTACTAATCCAAGTAGCGTGGACATTACCCCCATCATCCACAGCTGTTGCAACCTCATGCGAGTGCCACCCTTGCTGCATCCCGACCTCTGTTGTTATGGTGTGTTCCGTCCAAGTGTAGCCTCCATCTAGAGAACGGTAGACAGCCGGTCCCTCGCAAGATGGATTTCCTCTGTATACTGCCCCATCTATACTCCCGGCTACATGTCCGTGAAGCCCCGAGCATTGAGGGAAACTGCTGCTAGGAAAACCAATTCTCTGTACATCCCACGACATGCCTCCATTTAGTGAGCGGGAGCACTGTGCTCCAGCTGCCGGGGAGCCTGTGTTGATACAATAGACGTAGATTACCTCATGGAATGCTGTTACACCAGGCGGAGGAGGCATCGAGGCTATACTCTGGTGATCCTGAGTCACATAGTAACCCTCTACGGGAAAAGGAGCGCTCCACGAGTCACCGTCATTGTCTGAATATTCAACGAACATTGCAGCAAGGGCGTGCATGTCGAACTTAACCAGCCTGTCAGTGAATTTGTCGACGTAGATGTAAGGGTCGTTGGAGTTGGGAGTCTGCCCAGAGTCCTCATCCACAGTCCCGAACGGCCCTACATCCTCCCATGTCTGTCCCTGGTCCCGAGAGCGGATGATGTGTGTACCATCACCGAGTCCGTTGTAGTTGGTGAAAAAGATGGCACCCGAGGCGGTGATTCCAAGCGTCGGCTCGAAGGTGTCGAAACCAGTTCCATAGTAGGTGGCGTTGGTGAAGTACGGGGTGCTGTTCCCACTCAGGTTTGCGGTGATGTTCGCCGCAGACAAAGCAGCCGCATCGGTGGCATCCACGGCCCACGGGGCCGATACCGTTCCCGGATAGTGGTACCAAGTCGTGGTTGGAACAGCCTGTTCGAAGACGAACGGCCCATCCTCACCGACCACTTTTTCTTCTTCCTTCCACCAAAGACAACCACCTATGGTGGAACTCAGCATCAGCAGCACGAGCAGATGAGCCACTCTGGACACAGGCTGCGGTTGGTGGCCCCGTTGAAAACCAATCCCATATTTATTCAGAGATGATTAGGAGTTTTTCCGCTGAAATCTTCGTTCGAAGTCAGATTCTATGTACTTGACATCCTCTCCTTCTCAAGCAGGCCCGGCACCGACTCGAGCACCGACTCTCTGGCCGGCTTCCACGACATGCCCAACTCCCGCTCTGCCGGCGTTGCATCCCAGTAGAGCTTCCTCCTCAGATGCTGTCTTGCCCAAGACAGCGTAATCCGCTTGTCCATGAGCGGCCCGAAGACCAACGCAATCAGGTAGGGAACGGTGAATCTCGGGGTCTTGAGCTCGGGGTATTCATCCCTCAGCATCCTCGAGATTTCGGAGAACTGCATGTCCCCGCTCACCGTAAGGTACCTTCCGGCGTTCTGACCCATGGTCAGGGCCCTGACATGCGCCTCGGCGACATCTCGCACATCGACGATGTTGATCTGGATGGGAATAAGGACGGGCACCTTCCTCTGGACCAAGGCGTTCAGGAAAGACAGGGAGCCGCGCAGGTGAATTTTGCTCAGTGGAGGACCGAAGACGACACTCGGGTGAATCGTGACCATCCGGGGCTTCCCCTCACCACCATCCGAATGCCATTCCCTCACGACCCTCTCTGCCATTACCTTGGCCAGCCCGTACGGGTTGCCTTCTAGTGTGGCGTCATCAGCCCAGGTTTCGGTGGTCAACGTCTCCCCGTCCTTCCAAGTCATCGGCCTTATCGCCGCGGTCGAGGAGGTGTGGACGAACCTCTCGACTGTGCCCGCACCATCAATTGCCGAGACCACATTTTGGGTTCCTATCACACTCGGGTCAACGATTTGCCTTTGAGGATCCTTGGCACTAATCCTTACCGCGGCTGCGGTGTGTATCAGATCGGTGCACCCGGCAATCGCGGCATTCACTGAAGATACATCGAACAGGTCCATCTCTACTATCTCAAGGGACCCCCCCTCGGCTACTGGAAGCGCGTGAAGATGATCAACTCTGATGGGGTCCGATGAGTCTCGTACAGTCGCTCTTACATCTCTTCCCCGAGCGAGCAGGTTGGCGACGACATGGCTCCCGATGAAACCACTAGCACCAGTAACTGTAACCAATCCCTCGCTCACAATCTCGGCAGGGGCTGCCGTGGTTGAGGGTTTCTCCCCTAATGAGACAACTCGTCGACGGAGCCGACCACTAACGAAGGATTCTGTGGTGCACTTTCTAGGTCCTCCATTGTGGCCTCCCCACTGAGAACCAATATACCGTGGACTCCAGATTTTTCTGCCATTTCCATATCGGTGTAGAGCCGGTCTCCAATCATGGCGCACTGCTCAGGGCGTAGGCCTAACGCCTCGACTTTGTGCAGTATCATCCCCGGATTTGGTTTACCACAAACGTGCTCTGGTCGCACACCCGTGGTCGCTTCGAACAGCTCCATGTAGGCCCCAGTGTCAGGAAGGCCGCCATCCGGCGAGGGGCAGACCGTGTCCGGGTGGCTAGCGACCATTGGAACTCCCCTGTGGAGATGCACCGAGGCTGTGCTAAGCTTTTCGTAAGTTATCTCGGTATCATATCCTAAAACAACATACTGAGGATTTTCAGAATTAGTAGATACACCCGCATCTTCGAGCATTTGCCGCATCCCCGAAGTACCGACGAGGTAAGTTTCTGAGACCTCATTAACACTCAGCCATGCGAGCAGATCATGAGTCGATAGTAGAATGTCTTCCGAGGCAGCGGGAACTCCCATACTCTGCAGCTTCTCGACGTACTGAGTGACAGACTTGCTTGAGTTGTTAGAGAGGAAGAACCTCTGAACCCCCCTCTCTTTCAATCTTAAGAGGAAGTCCAACGCCCCTTCTATCACATCGTCACCTAGGTACAGTGTCCCGTCAAGGTCGAGGAACACTGCCTTGATTCCCTCGAGAGTGCGTGGGATTTCCGTCATTACCTCACCTCATGGAAGTATTAGTGTCTTGAACATGAACCAGGGGCTCCAAAGTGCCTCCTGTGACTCCTTGCTGGCGATCATCTCAGACATCATCTTCCCAATCTCTTTCTTCTTCGACGCTTTCTTGATGAACCAGTTGGTGAGCCGCTTCCTCCTCATCAACTTCTGTAGTTTTGTGGAATTTGTCAACTCCTTCCCCAACTCACCCCACATGTCCTCCATGTACGCCACCGCTGCATCTTCGGGAAAACCGTCTGAGTGCACCTCTTTGTCGAAGTGCCTACTCGTCATCTTGGCAGTCAACAAAGCGTTACCGATACCTTCTCCACTGAATGGATCAACCAGACTGGCCGCGTCTCCCACAGCCATAGCTCCGGCCATCGCCGCGCGCCTTGGTTGGAAGGAAGGCGCATTCTTCCTTGGCGAGCCGAATGGGAGTTGCCACCCCTTCTGTGATTTAGGCACGAGAGTGGCGTTGGCAAATCGTTGTTTGAATCGGGGATGCTTTTCAATGACCCACTTCTGTATCTGCTTGAGGGACTTTTTCTTTCCCTTCTGCTTCCTTTGTTCCGAGATTAGCATGCCGATTCCGACATTTACTACTCCCTTCCGAACTGGGAACAGCCAGAAGTATCCGGGTAGAACCTCATCGATGAAGTGAATTTCGATTGGCCCCTCTGAATCTCCGAGGCCACCAACATCCTCCCAGTACTCGCGGTAGCCTCCACAGAAGTGCTCATCATCCCGGAATGGTTCTTCGTGGACCTCGGCGATAGTGCGTGATACCGGGCAGTTGTAGCCGCCTGCTCCTATCGTCAAGGGAGCACTGAAGGCAAGCTCAGGCTCCTCGGAGCGAACGCCTCCTGTCTTCCCTTTTACTCCTAATATTCTCGCTCCTTCATTCGCTCCATCAACAGTTACATCGTTGACAGAGAAGCCTTGTATCACCGAACCACCTGCTTCGAGTACTATTTCGGTAGCACGCTTGAACAGCATGTAGTCGAATTGAATTCTGGGTAGGGCATAGCCTGACAGCAACCCCTTTGCCTCATAGGTTTCCTTGGGCAACATCACCTTGACCTCTGAACCGTTGGTGCTACCGAAGAGAATGGAATCGACAACGTAGTGAGGAGTGGCTTCGATCATAGGGAGAACGCCGAGCTCCTCGACATGAGACAGTGATTTGCCCCCAACGGCGTCTCCGCACACTTTGTCCCGAGGCCAGACTCCTTTCTCGAGCATTAACACTCGGCAGCCGTTCATAGCATGGTAGGAGGCCGCAGCTGCGCCCCCAGGTCCTCCCCCTACTACAATTACATCAAACTTGGAACCGTCGTCTGGAGCTTTCCCTGTGTCGATAGGCTGTTCCCACTGTTCCACAGGCTCACCGTATCCGGGCTAAGGGACATCTTGCATTCAAACTATGCATCGGGTTGATTCGCAATCACCTCTTCGATGTGCTGTGAGCCATAATGAGCAGATCACTCCCCGGGGAAATGGATAGATGAGAAACACAGTCCTAACCGTCATATCAATTCTCATTCTCGCGATTCTTTCGGGTTGCCTCGGCGCCGATGATGCAGATTCTGACGGTATCGCCGATGCCGACGATAATTGCCTCAACACCCCCAACTCAGACCAGAGCGACCTCGATTCCGACGGTGCTGGCGATGCTTGCGATGAAGATGCTGACGGCGATGGCGTGAGCGGTTCCGACGATGCGTTCCCACTCGATTCCAGCGAGATCAGCGATGGAGATGGAGATGGAATCGGAGACATTACCGACACCGACCGAGATGGTGATGGCGTCGTCAACAACGAGGATGCATTCCCCGATGACTCAACCGAAACCACGGACACCGACGGCGACAGAGTAGGCAACAATGCTGACACCGATGATGATGGCGACGGAATCATCGACACAGACGATCCATTCCCATTGACGATTGCAACTTCACTATTCGAGTCCGGACCATATTCAGTTGGTACAAATGACTACAAATTCACTGGCTCGACCGGTCTAGAACTCACCGTTCAAGTTTGGTATCCGACATCTGACGAGTCTGACGAGGTGGTT
>DAGM01000046.1:5904-7025 GCA_002495735.1 Euryarchaeota archaeon UBA54 | reverse complement strand
CGCCGGCTTCGCGCAGCAGCGCACAGCCGAGCCTAGCTGCAGGCCATGCCTCTATGCCCTGAGCCAGCAACCCCCCTATCGTGCCTGCCAGCAGATCGCCAGTGCCTCCCACCGCCATTCGGGAGTGGCCTCCTGAGGCACGGCAGGTGCGGCCCTCGGGACCCGTCAGTTCATCCTCCGGTCCAGTGACCACGATGGTAACGGCCTCTCCCGAACAGTCATTGAGGGCATCTGCGGGAGATGTTGTTCCAAGCCAACGCTCGGCCTCCTTGGCATGAGGAGTGGCAACGCCGCTTAGTCCATCGGGCCATGACCCACTGGGCAGGGCATTAATGGCATCAGCATCAATCACTACGGGGATACCGTTGTCCGAAGACATCCTGAGTATCTCTGACACAGCACTCAATGTGGCATCGTCGCGACCCAGCCCTGGGCCGATGACCAACGCTTGAGCCCCACGAGACTCGAAGGCTTCGGAGATGTGTGTGAGAGAAGCGTCGGTTAGCATGTCCTCGTCTGGCAAGATCTCTGGAATTAGTGTGGCAGGCCACTCTACTCTAGCTGCGGCTGCACTAGGCATCGCGATGTGTACGAGATCGCAGCCAGTGCGAGCGGCTGCCATACCAGCGAGCATTGGGGCACCGTGGTAGGGGCCTCCTCCGATTACCCATAGCCGGCCGCGGTCTCCCTTGCGAGCGTTTGCAGTGAGAGGAGGATATCGACTCGCATCACCGGGTCCGCAGTCCTCAACCTCGGCCGGCCATGGTAATGGAGCCACTGTGACTTCCCCGGCCTCGGATGAGGCCAGTCCCTGCTTGATACTATGGAAGGTGATGGTGGCGACAGCTGGTAGCGCATCCATTCCCCCCAGCCCCGTTGGGATGTCGCAGGCAAGCACGGGAGTGTTGAGTTCGACGGCCCAAGATACGATTTCTCCGATAGGGGGCCTGAGGCTCTGTCCAGGCGAGGCTCCGGCTCCTAACAGACAGTCCACGACGAGAGTGTGAGGTTTGAGGGGTGCATTGGGCCAGATTCGTACCTCACCCGCGGCCTCGCGCGCGGCGCGCGCGCTGGTGCCGCGCGATTCAGAGTGACTAGCTAGGATCGAGATATCGATGCCC
>DAGM01000046.1:0-5569 GCA_002495735.1 Euryarchaeota archaeon UBA54 | reverse complement strand
TAGCGGGCGGCGACGAAGCCATCTCCGCCGTTGTTACCCGGTCCACATAAGATCACAATCGCTCCTTCTGCCATTTCGCGTGCAGTAGTAGCGAGTCTCTTCCCAGCCGCATCCATCAGCGATGCCTCTTCGATGCCAAGTGCGTTCGCATTGCCGTCGAATACTGCGACTTCGGGCCAGGACATCTCCCAGCACGCCGGCTCGCGCATGGCCCGACTCATACGAGTTCTGCTTCAACAGTTGCCGTCGAATGGCTTTGGGTCTCGCCATACTCGTCGACAAATGTGTCAGGAAGTGCTTCGCCAGCCTGCACGACAAACGGATCGTCGCCCCCTGGCAACATGTCAATTGGTGCATCCGCTCCCTCGGGCACGTTCCTGTAAAGTGGACGTGGTTCTAAGTCCCAATTCTGTGGCCATAAAGATCCATTCATAGAGGTTACACGATTAACCAAGACGTACCTGTTGAGTCCGATAAAAAGGGATGCGGTTATCCCCCAGAATAGGAGAATAATCGAGATCCCATGGGGGTTCGAGGGGTTCCACGGGTCGTGGACATTGACTAGCAGGTCGACAAAGTAGGATATCATCAGTACTGCGAACATCAGTGGGAAGCCCAGATACATGATGTAGTCCCACCAGCGGCCTATCCACCAGTCGTTGTCACCCGTGTTAATGAAATCGTCACGGAACGAGGAGACTCCGTTGTCTAGATAGTCACGGATGCTGAAGTCACTGATGTCGTTCTCGGCCTGCCACACCTTGTACCTGCTCCATCCGTACTTCCAGATGCTGTAGGCGATGAAGAGTCCGCTGAACATCAGGCCGTAGCCCCAGATGTGATCCTGGACTTCGAGGAACTGCGGGAATGCTACTCCAGTTGCCGAGTCCATGCGAATCCACAACATAGCGCTGGGCAGACCGAAGAGGAATATCGAGACAGCCGTGAATCCCACTGCCTGTGATCTGTCCACTCCGTGGTCGACGAAGTTCCTGACGCAGAGCTCCACTGTGGATATCATCGAGGTGAGTGCTGCGAATGAAAGTGCGAGGAAGAATACGGTGACCATGATGAGTTGTACCACGCTACCCCCGGGTGCCTGCGCGAAGACCTCGGGCAGAACTAGGAATGTGATTGCAGAACTACCAGCTCCCACGGCGCTCAGGGGGTCGTCCACCACTGCGAATACCGCCATCATGACAGTCAGTCCCGCGATGATGCTTATGCTGTTGTTAGCGAGGCACATGGTGGCAGCATTGAGAGTCGTGTCCTCGTCCTTTCTCATGTATACCGAGTAAGTGATAGCCATGCCCATTCCAGCTGAGCAGGACCACGCTGATTGTGAGAGTCCATTGATCCAGGTCTCTGGCTCCATGAGGTACTCAGGCTGGATGCTGAACATGTAGACAAAGCCGTCGAGGGTTCCATCTTCGAAGTCCATCACGAAGGCGAGGAACAAGGCGGAGAAGAGCAGTACGAACAGCGATACCATCAGAATGACATTGACCTTCTCAATCGCCTTGGCGCCCCTCCAAATTGCAGCCATGGTGATCAATACCGCTATGAGTTGGAAGAATACCACCTGCTCCCATGATTGTAGGAATGAATTCCAGACCTCTACTGTGTCTACCTTGCTTCCGAGACCGCCCCTAACGGCAGACTGGAAGTAGTTCAGGCACCACCCTGTTACGACGGCGTAGTAGAACCCGATGGCAGTGGAGATCCATGCTGTCCAGAGCCCCATCCAAGCGAAGTTGTTACCGGCGAATAACCTGAAAGTACCCACTGTGCCAGTCCTGCTCCTCTTCCCAAGGGCGAACTCGGCTATGATTAGTGGAATGGACCAGAGAAAAAGGAAAATCAGCCAGGGGACTAGGAACGAGCCACCGCCGTTGGCACCTACCATCCTAGGGAAGCGCCAGATGTTACCGGTTCCTATGGCGGCACCGATGGTGGCGAAGATTAGTCCCATTCGGCCACTGAACTGGTCAGACGAGGGTTCCTCCGAGTTCATCCGCCATCCTCCGGCAAACCGATTACGCCGCGTTCGTCATCGAACATGGCGCGTAAGGTGTAGCCGAGGCCGCCCCAGACGAAGCTCGCTATCACTAGGAACATCATCACTGCCAAAATGGTTGAGCCGAATGAAGCCCTGTAGGGTATTCCTAACTCGTAGTAGTTCCCTCCTTCATCTAGAGAAGGGTAGGAGAACGGGAAGGCGCCATTGACCGTCCCTAACATCGCCTTGTACTGGATTTTTCCAGCCAAGGTATCGGGGTGTGGGATGTAACTATGGAGCAGGGTTCCGTTCGAGCCGTCCAGCAAACTGCACATATCCTCCGACTCTGAGAACCCTGACATCTTCCAGGGCACATCCACCCATTCAGTGGGTCCGAATTCGTTCTGCTGTCTGGTCGGCTCTACGAATCGCCACATCAAGTGGGTTTTGTTTATGTCCGGAGTGAATGGGAATGCGGGATCGAGGCAAAGCCCGATTGGAATGTCTCCTTTGGCCGGGACCGTTACATTGGCAGGGTCAGCAAGCCATTGTCGAGCAGTGGTGTTCTCTATTCCTACGATGGCGCGGTATCTGGGGTCATCGGCAATCTCCGTCATGTAGAATGCGACTCCGATGTTTCGCACCGCGATGTGCGCGATATCCCCGGGAAGCTCGTGGAAGGCGTTCCCGATTTCGATGGTGTAGCAGTATGAATTGTGGACTCCGTAGTGCCAGTCGCAGAAATCGCCAGTGGTAGGGTAAAGATCGGATGACTGCATAGGAGCATAGTCTGTCATTTGTCCCATCATGTTGCCGTGGTATACGAGGTATTCATCATCTGGGGTGTAGCAGTTAGTGCAGTGCCCCCATGGCCACAGCACTAACTCCGAATAAGAGTGCCATGTCAGTGTTGCCTTGAAGTCAGAGGCGCCGTCTAGGTCGTCGTCGTTCATCTCCGTCATGTCCTGGATGAACTTCGTCTCTGGCTCAGAGTTGCCCCCCATCCAGTCCTCATCGGTCTGGCCATCTCCATCGTCGTCCTTCCCATCCACGTGGTCCTCATTGACTAGGCCGTCGCCATCGTTGTCTTCGTAGTTCACAGGTCCGTTGTAGACGTCGTTGTTAGGGCCTCCAGCATAGCAGAAACCGGGGAAAAGAGGTCCGGTGGCGCCAAGCGGAGCTCCCCACTCGAACTGAAAGTTTCGATTCAGATCTACTCCGTCGCACCCCTCATCAACCTCTTCATCGATATCTGGGATTGGCGTGCTGCCTGTATGGGTGTTGTCGCGTAGATTTTTCCTCCATCCCGAAGTCCTGCAGTTCTCCCATGCGGTCTCACCGCAATACTCCTCTCGGTCGTATCTGTTCCCATCTACATTCAGCATGGGGATGAGGTATATCTCGCGGGTGTTGACAAGATCAGTGATGAACTGCTCGCTGAAATCCTCGTCCACCCCTAGATCTCCCGGACCGCAGGGCTGGCCGTCGCCATTGCTATCTTGATTGGTTGCGTTCAACAGCCAGCAATCGCCGTCATTGTCAATGCCGTCCCAGCCGTCCTCATCGATTTTCCCATCTCCATCGTTGTCAATGCCTGCCTTGCCATAATAGAAGGCGATTGTCTCTAGAAAGAACATGGGGACTTCGTAAGACATCCACTCCCTAGCATGGTGGTTTCCCACCAACATCACGTCGGGTCGGTCTGCGTAGTTTCCGTCATCGCCGACGAAATCATTGAATTCCCCTCCCTGTACATTGCCGGTAATTTTGATCCATGGGCTTGGATGATTGTAGAACCAGCCCTCGTATTCGTCGGAGGTCATCTCGTCGCCGCGTGCGTTCACGCCACCCAATAGTCCCTCGTGGAATTGCAGAAAATCAGGATGGTACGCAGCCAAAGTCTGCATCCTCTCCTTCATAGAGAAGTAGTCATGATAGGACCGGAATTGGAGTTGATCGAAATCGCCATGTGGTCCCCAAGGGAAGATCTGGTTTGCATATTCAACTGACCAGATATCCTCTGGAGAAACTCCTGGGCCAGTTTCTTGGGCTGTAGAGATTGGTGCTAGTGCCACTGGAGAGAGCATGGACAGCAGGAATGGTAGGAGCATTGCTGTCAAAGGAACTCGGCGGGAGCGCGCTTCTGCTTGCTCGGCACGTGTGGCGTCTCTTGGGGACATCTGAACACCTCTGCGACCATAGGGACGGTATTCAATCCCTCGGAGAAGCGGTCCATAGGACCGGGGGTACCTGCCAAGCTCATCCGCGGACATTCTATCGAAGGCGTCGTCGCCGCCAGCCTTTTGAGGGGGGCGACCTCGGCCGCACCATGGACAGACTCGATAATTTCATGTGTTGCGATGCCACAATTGGTGGATTCTCAACAGGGACTCTGGTTGTTGTAATCGCTTGTGCTGCACTCAGTATGGCAGCTGGAATACTCTCCAGACGGATGATCTTCCCGCGGCTGATGGATGTATTCTCCAAAATTGAAAGGATAAGCAGCGAGAATGTGCTTCCTCCCAAGTCACTTAGGTGGATGGTCGTATTCTTTGTAATGTGGCTCTCACTGGATTGGCTCTCCGCTACAGACGAAATGGGAGAGTACGTGAACGCAGCACCCGTTTGGGACGCCGATCTGATAGACACTGTAGAGGTAATCTCATGGGCAGGATTCATTCTACTCGTGCTTCTGACAGCATACCGATTGGTCGACTACCTCGATGCTTTCATCGTGGTCGAGGGAGACGATATGGCGGCTCGCCGCTCGCTGGCTAGCGTTGCCGAGTCAATAGGGCGACTCGCTGTGGTAGTGGTCGGGTTCTTCGTGATAGCAGGACTGTTCGGGGTCAACCTCAACGGCCTCATCGCAGGTCTTGGAATCACTGGCCTGGCTCTGGCACTTGCAGCGAAGGACTCTGTGGCGAACGTCTTCGGGGCTATTTCGATAATCATCGACCAGCCGTTCAATGTCGGTGACTGGATTGTCGTCGAGGATGCCGAGGGCGAGGTCGTCACCATCGGCCTGCGCACCACCATGCTGAGGACGGGGGCAGACACGATGATTACAATCCCCAACTCCAACATCACCAACTCCCCGGTTGAAAACTTCAGTCACCGAAGATTCCGTAGGATTCGCCCGCGTTTCGATTTTGAGGAGGATAGCGATGCTGCCCAGCTCCGTCAGTTCTGTGAATCCCTCTGCGAGCAGGTGATTGCAGATCCTAGATCTACCAAGCGCGAGGACTCGTGGGTTCGCGTCACTGAGACTCTTCCATCGAAGATTACGGTTTCAACCAACTTCTACTGTGCTTCCTCTGGAAGGACCCAGAGGGAGTTCACCGAGGACATTTTGCTGATGGCTCGGGCTAGGGGCAACGAGAGCGGTTTGGTTTTCCACGAGCCGCGGCGCCGGGCCCAGATGTAGGGTGCAGACATGGCCAGACTCATTCTGGTCCGCCACGGCCAATCGGTCTGGAATGCCTCCAATCGCTTCACTGGTTGGACTGATATCGGCCTCTCCGAGCAGGGTGTGGAAGAGGCTGAGGAGGCTGGACGTCAACTGGCAGA